>DAMCDT010000134.1:0-9623 GCA_032058265.1 Tannerellaceae bacterium | reverse complement strand
AAAGGATTGTAATGTACCTAACAAACATAATAAAAAGATACATCTCATGATAAAAATAGTTTTTTTGATCCAAGGACATTTTATTTTAGTCCAGGGCCAGTTTTTCATAACAGATTTCATACTTTTGTATAAGATTTGTTTGTAATAAATTTTAGTAGACTCAAATGCATTACACGCGGATCGTGTAACCGGGGATGTTAGCCGCATCGCCGGTTATTTTGTTGATTGATTTATTTCATAAGCAATACTTTTTTAAGGTTTAACAATGTTTACATGTTCGTTATTCCATATAATTCTTAATTCTTTTGTTCCCTCCAAATGTCTGAGTATTTCTTCCAGAGAGATCAGTTCGTTAGCCCGATAAGTAAACTTCTCCTTTGCAAGGGATTTGTCTTGGATTGTAATTTGCACATTAAATCTACGTTCCAGATCCCTTGATAAGTTTTCCAATGTTTCATCCATATAAAAAAAGTCACCCGAAGTCCAGGCGCGGATATCATTGGTTCCAACAATCTTTCTTGTTACCAATCTACCTGATGACGAAAAGAATGCCTGCTCATTTGGCTTTAAAATAATTTTGCTCTCTTTATCCTCTGATGCAGCGACCTCTACTTTACCCTCCATAAGAGTAATATATGCGGATTCATCGGGATAAGATTTCAAATTAAATTTTGTGCCGGTAACAGTTACATTCATTTGCTCTGTTTTTACATGGAAAGGATTTGCTTCATCGGAAAAGACCTCAAAATAAGCTTCTCCATCGAGATTTACAATACGATTATCCATTGAAAAGTCTGCGGGATAAGAAAGCTTTGATTTAGCATTCAACCAAACGCCTGTTCCATCCGGAAGTGTAATCCGGGAACGTTGGCCGATTGGTGCCTCAATAGTAGCCCAAAGGGTTTTATTCTTGAAAAGAGAAGCTGAATAATGAGTGTATAATCCATAAGAACCTAAGGTTATAAAGATAACAGCTACATACTTCAAAACCTGATATAGCTGTATTTTGAGGGATTTTCTTTTTATCCTTTTTTCAAATTCGACATATTGCTTCGACGCATATTTGTTATCTCCATTCTTTTCGTGCAGACCCACTAAGGCATTGAGGTTGCGTATAGCTTTAAATTCTTCCAAAAGCTGTTCGTCTTTACTTAACTCTTGGAAAAGCTTTTCTTTCTCTTCTTTCTTTAATGAATGATTAAAATAAGTATGTAACTTATTGTCCATATAGCTTTGTTTCTCCTATGACGAACAATCAGGAAAAAATAACTATAATTACTTTGTTAAAAATTGATAAAATAAAATACAAAGGAAAATAAAATACTTAACAAATGCTGCAATTTACCCTTTAACTTCTTCATTGCTAAAGCTATCTGGTTATTTACCGTACTGGTTGAAATAGCCAATTTATCCGCAATTTCTTTATGACTTAAGTTATCAAACCTACTCATCAAAAATATTTCACGACATTTATCGGGGAGTTCGTCAATAACCTGGAAAAGTACGCTATCGATATCTGAATCCTCAAACAGGTGGTCTTTCATGTCTTCTATTGCTGAAAGATTATAAGTATATTCCAACATATAGTTATCTTTCCATATATTATTCTTTTCGGAGACTATTATTGCATGTCTTAAAAAATCAATACATTTATGTTTTACAATCTTATATAGATATGCACGAAGGTTCTCTATATAAGAAAGTGTATATTTTTGTTCCCAAAGCATTACAAAAACATCTTGTACAATATTTTCTGCTTCCTCCTGCTCCAAAACATACTCAGTTGCAAAACGGACCAGTCCGGGATAATATGATAGATATATATGTTTGAAATTTATAGACGATTTCTTTTCATCCGGCTTCATAGCTACAATTCTTCCTTTTACCATTGTTCATGTTCAAAAATAAGAAAAATAATTATGCCGATTCAAAAATCATTTTCTCATTATAGTTAAAACTCAAATAACTCTTTTTATTTAACTATATCTTCCATATACATAAAAAACAAAAGGATGTGCCGGTTATGACACATCCTTCTTTTCGCTCCCTGCAATCTTTCGATTTGCGGTGTTATTTGATTAATTATAAAATAAAAGTTTGGAACAGCCTGTCGTCCGACAGTTCATCGTATCCCCTGAGGTTTATCCCAAGTGCATTACAAAAAATACGTAGCTGTTCATCCACATAAGGAGTGTAAATCTCCTTCACCTTTTTAGTTAGCGCCCAGGATGTAATCGATTTTACATCCTTCGTTACAAGTGTTTCGTTTTCAACACCTACTACCTTGTCTTTCTCAACATCAAACACAACAGCCTGCTCAACATTTGTTTCATTCTTCGGCTGTTTCTTACTTCTCAATAACAATGCAATCTTCATACTGTTTTAGTTATGATTTTCTATGTCCAACCAAATATAGGCAAAATTAATCACTAGACAAAAGTCAAAATCGCTAATTTAGTGTTCCAAATGCAAATATTTGATTTATTAATAAAACGCTAAACCATAACAGGATAGTATACAAAGAACGTTATTGTATTTTAATAAATGGAAATTAGATAATTCTTAGACTGATCTCAACGCTTTATCCATTGCCGCAGCTGCTTTACGGCCGTCACCCATAGCCAGGATAACCGTTGCTCCTCCACGCACGATATCACCTCCGGCATACACATCCGGTAAGGTTGACCGCATGGTTTTATCATCGACAATGATGGTTCCCCATTTGCCAACTTCAAGACCCTTAAAAGTACTCGGAATTAACGGATTAGGAGAAACGCCCACACTAACGATCACTTCATCTACATCGATTGTTTCTATAGCTCCTTCGATAGGAACAGGCCGTCGACGGCCCGAGGCATCAGGCTCACCCAGTTCCATTTTCTGTAAGCGCATTTGCGTTACGCGGCCTCTTTCATCGCCGATATATTCGATCGGATTATGTAGTGTAAGGAATTCAATCCCTTCTTCCTTAGCGTGTTTAATTTCTTCCAGACGGGCAGGCATTTCAGCTTCGCTCCTGCGATAAACAATAATAGAACGGTCAGCGCCTAATCTGCGGGATGTACGTACGGCATCCATTGCTGTATTTCCTCCGCCAATAACAGCTACCCTCTTTCCGATCAATACAGGTGTATCGCTATCCGGATTGGCTGCATCCATCAGGTTCACACGTGTAAGGTATTCGTTTGACGACATTACTCCCACCAGATTCTCACCGGGGATATTCATAAAGTTAGGCAAACCTGCTCCACTTGCTGCGAAAACTCCTTTGAAGCCATCCGCATGCAGGTCTTCATAAGTGATTGTTTTCCCGACTATACAATTGTTAATGAACTTAACTCCCATCTTACGGAGTATCTCGATCTCTATATCTACTATCTCATTCGGCAGACGGAATTCAGGTATTCCATATTTAAGTACCCCCCCTATTTCGTGCAATGCTTCAAATACAGTTACATCATATCCCAGCTTTGCCATATCTCCGGCAAACGAAAGCCCTGCCGGACCGGAACCAACTACAGCGATCATGATACCATTCGACGGAGCGATCTCAGGAACCGACATTTGTCCGCTTTCCCGTTCATAATCCGCAGCAAACCGTTCAAGATAACCAATGGCTACTGGTTCTTTTTTCATTTTAAGGTGGATACAAAGCGCTTCACACTGTTTCTCCTGCGGACATACTCTCCCGCACACGGCAGGTAAGGCGCTTGTTTCTTTTAAAGTAGCGGCCGCCTGTAAAAAATCTCCTCTTTCAATGTATTTAATAAAAGTAGGAATATTCACACCAACAGGACATCCTGTCATACAGGTAGGATTTGCGCAATCCAGACATCGTTGCGCTTCCTTCATGGCTTGTTCTGCTGTGAGCCCGAGATTTACTTCTTCATTATTGCGGCTGCGGATAACCGGGTCCAATTCATTCATAAGTACCCGGTCAATGGCCGAACGGTCTTTTGCTTTTATACTCTTTCGCAATTCTTCGCGCCAAGGCTCTGCCCGACGGGCGGCAGGGGAAAGGGGAAATGTGTCAGGTGAAAGGTTATTTGTATTGTCCATGTTTGCTATTATTTTTACTTATTTTTATTACGCTTGTTATTACTCACCCATCCCCTTTCACCTCTAAATCTTTATACGCTCCTAATCTCATGAGCATTTCATCGAAATCAACCTGATGGGCATCAAATTCAGGTCCGTCTACACAAACGAACTTTGTTTTGCCGCCTACAGTGATACGACAGGCTCCGCACATACCTGTGCCGTCAACCATAATAGTATTGAGGGAAGCAACGGTCGGAATTTCATATTTCTTTGTGAGAAGGGATACAAACTTCATCATAATAGCCGGACCGATCGTAACACACAGGTCTACTTTTTCCCGTTTAATGACGTTTTCGATGCCATCCGTTACCAACCCTTTTGTACCATAAGAACCATCATCCGTCATAATGATTACTTCATCCGAATTATCACGCATCTGTTCCTCCAGGATAACGAGGTCTTTTGTGCGGGCAGCAAGTATTACTATCACGCGGTTACCTGCTTTATGGAATGCTTCAACGATAGGCATTAACGGGGCTACCCCTACTCCACCTCCGGCACAAACCACTGTGCCTACATGTTCCACATGCGTAGCTTGCCCTAACGGACCTACCAGATCCGTAATCTCATCTCCTACGTTTAGTGCACAAATCTTTCTTGAAGATCCTCCTACTACTTGTATAACTAATGTGATTGTCCCTTTTTCCGTATCTGCTCCTGCAATCGTAAGTGGTATGCGTTCCCCTTTTTTTCCTACTTTCACAATAACGAAATGTCCCGCTTTACGTGAACGGGCTATCAAAGGAGCTTCAACCTCCAACTTTACCACATTATCGGAGAAATATTCTTTATCAACGATCTTATTCATATAATTGTTTTGTATTTGTTTCGTATGGTTTTATTCAAATAGTCCTTCGTCTCGTACCAACATCAGGATAGCGGAATGTGGTACGATCATATAAGTTTCATCATTAAACTTGATTTCATAAGCAGCATTCTGAAGATAAACGGCCAGATCGCCTTCATGTGCCTGAAGAGGGAGGTAATGTACTTCTTCTTCTTTTTTTTGTTTCCAAACTTCTACTTCATCTGTTTGTGATGGTAAAGGGTAACCCGGGCCGGTCCGGATAATATAGCCGCTTTGTATCTTATCTCCTTGCTGTACGGTAGGGGGAAGATATAAGCCCGATTTGGTCTGGCTTTGTGGGTTTTTCGGCTTGATCAGCACTTTATCCCCTATCATCAGAAACTTATTAATATCTTTTTGTTCAATAGATAATTGCATATCACACATTAGATTTATTCATAGGGTGCAAATATAACAAAATGTAGAGATATACTCTAAATATTAGTACATCTCTACATCAAATAATCCAATCTACTATAAAATAGTCAGGATTTTTAGTATATATTAAATGGATCTGCCTTTATATACAGCCGATTCTGATTCAGGATACAGGTAACCGGTAAAAGATATTCGGTTACCACTGAATGTTGGTAATATGGTAGCTGTGCATTGATTAGTACCTTTTATCATCTGTAAAGTTACTTTAGCTGATATTACCGGTCCTTGTACTGTCATATCAAAAGTAATATTACCTTTTTTATCGGTTTTCATATCAACACTTGTAGCTCTCCCATCTAAAGTGATACCACCAATACCATTTGGTCCGGCATAGGGTGAATTAAAAGCCATTTGTATGGTTGCATCGGAACCATGTAAAGCTACGAAATTTGTATTAGCCGTTACATATGCAACACGACCACGTTTGAAATTGATACGGTCTGCTTCCAAAACAAATTCACGGTCATTCAGTGCTTGTACAGCCACTTCAAATTTTGCCTGATTTTCCGCTAATTGCAAAGCGGCATCCTGCTGTGAAGTTTTACAACCCGTAAACAACAAGATCGCCGCTGCAAACAAACCTATAAACAACTTCAAACTATATATTTTTCGTTTCATTTTATTACCATTTGACATAAAGACAAATAAGTAAAAAAATTGTTTAGCAGGAAATTATATTTTATAGATTATTTAGTTCATTTTAGTTTTGCGGGCAAATTGCCAAAGGAAGAGCCAGGCGGTAATGGCGGCTAAGCCGTCAGAGATCGGGCCTGAGTACCATACCCCATCCAGACCTAAGTAGGGAGGTAAGAAAATTATTACCGGAATCAGATAAAGAAACTGACGTGTTAAGCTCAGGAAAATGGCTTTCCAGGCAATACCAATGCTTTGGAAAAATTGGCTTATGGTTATTTGTGAGCCTACTACTATAAGCATACCGAGATTTAGCCTGAGTCCGTTCGCAGCAATGGCAACCAGTTCGGGATCGGTAGTAAAGCCTTTTACAAGAAATTCGGGGAAGAGTTGGCTACATATCCATCCCACTCCCATAATACAGGTAGCCGTTATGATAACTAAACGAAGAGTTTCCATTACACGGTGATGATGTCCTGCCCCATAGTTGAAACCGACTATCGGTTGCATTCCCTGTGCGATCCCAATAATCAGCATCACAAGCAGCATAGCAATACTGGTAATAATACCGTTGGCCCCTAATGCTAGGTCTCCTCCATAAGTTTGCAGAGCGTTATTCATTATAACATTCACAAGGCTTCCTGCCAATTGCATAGCAAAAGGAGAGATACCAATTGTTATAATACTGATTACTATCTTCCTTTCGAGTTTAAGATATTTCTTACGAAAACGGATCAGGCTGTCTTTACTAAAAAAATGCGACATTACAAAAGCCGTACTCGCTGCCATGGCTATCACAGTGGCAAAAGCAGCTCCTCTGATTCCTAAATCAAACCAGAAGATGAAAATAGGATCGAGTATTGTATTTATTACAGCCCCTATCAGCATCGTGATCATAGCTTTGTTAGGATAGCCCGATGCCCGCATTACGGCATTAAAACCAAAACTAAGTGAAGTGAGCAAAGTTGTCGGAATTACAATATAAAGATATTCTGTCGCATAAGGAATTGTTTGTTCACTTCCGCCGAATAAACGTAACAGATCCTCCATATAAATCATACTGGGAATAACGGTAATGATCGTTATAATAAAAGTAAGCGTTAGTGCATTCCCCAAAACATGTTCCGCACTATCGTTCTCTTTTCTTCCCAAGAAAATGGAAACCCGCGTGGCTGCACCTGATCCCACCAGCATACCAAATGCCTGAAGAAAAAGGAGTATTGGGAAAGTAAGCGTAAGGCCCGAAATAGCCAAGGGGCCTACTCCATGCCCGATAAACATACGGTCGACAATATTGTATAAGGAATTTACCATAGTGCCAACCACAGCCGGTATCGCATACATTAATAGTAGACGCCCTATATTTTCATATTCCAGTCGCTTTGTAATTTCACTACTCATCCTGGTCTGCTTTTATTTCTTTAATCTCAGCGATTAAATGCTCCACACTATTTGTTACTATCTGCTTTCCCGACGGCAAGGTAATAATCATCCTGTTTTTGCTTTCACAATGAATGTTAATAAAATTGGGATTAACAGGTGACGGCCGCCAACCGTTGCGGGATAACGCATTCCCCACCCAGTATGAAGTAAGGAAATCACCTTCAATACCAACAGGTTTCGTGGAAGCAACAGTATTTAATTTCCCGGTTGACGGATCGAACAGTATTCCCTCTTTGCTGAAGAAAGACTCGAATTCACCGCTCAGGATAAGATCTTCCGGCGTACCGCAAGACATAGACCGCTCTTTTTCCATCAGCCACAGGCAGTCAGCCATCTGTATGGCCAGGTCCATATCATGAGTAGACAGAAGAACTGTCTTATTTTGCTCTTTCGCCAATTTACGGAGTAAAGCCATTGTCCCGATCCGGCTGGTGACATCCAGAAAGGCAGTCGGTTCATCCAGTAGAATAACAGGACATTGCTGGGCAAGCGTCTTGGCAATCATTGCTTTCTGCCGTTCACCGTCGCTTAATTCCGACACATAATTATAGGCTTTTTGTGTAATACCTGCTTCATCGAGTGATTGCTCAATAATCGCATGATCCTCTTTCTGTAATCGTCCGAAGAAACCTGTATAAGGATGTCTTCCCAGAGAGACGAGATCGTAAACAGTAATACCTCCGGCATTTGTCTTTTCTGTCAGAACAACACCAATTATAAGTGAGAGCTCTGCCTGAGAATAAGAAAAGAATGGCTTACTTAATAAGGAGATGTCCCCACTCAAGGGTGTCTGGAAACCACCCAAAGTACGCAGTAGTGTAGATTTACCCGCTCCGTTCAACCCTAAAAGACAGGTTACTTCTCCCTGGTAAAGTTGAAGGTCTAATCCGGCGTGAACTATTTTACGTTTACCGTTTTTTAAAGGATAACCAATCTGGAGTCCGGATGTTTGTATGACAGGAGTTTCTTTCATTCTCAGTTAAAGTATTGTATATTCTTACGGTTTACAATTACATAAATAATAACGGGGGCTCCAATAAGGGGTGTAACGGCATTTAATGGTAAGATCATATCTGTTCCCGGAACGATCATCAACATATTACACAGTAACGCAATACAGGCCCCGGTTAATAAGGTAACAGGTAATAGCATCTTATGGTTTGAAGACCCAAGCAATAAACGGGCAATATGCGGCACAGCCAACCCGATAAATGAAATCGGGCCGCAGAAAGCAGTCGTGATGGCCGTCAATAACCCCGTACATATTAATATAAATACTCGAGTCCGTTTAATTCTTACACCAAGATTGGCTGCATACATCTCTCCTAAAAGAAGTGCGTTTAATGGTTTTATAAGCAAAACCGAGAGAAAGAGCCCGATTAACGAGCAAATAACAAACAAAGGTAATTGTTCGAGGGAAACACCGGAGAAATTGCCCATCCCCCACATTACATACGCATGCACCCGGTCGGCAGAAGCATAAAAATTAAGGATTGAGATAAGGGAGGAAGCCAGATACCCGATCATGATGCCTATGATCAACAGCATAACATTATTACGCACTTTCGAAGAGAAATAAAGAATAATACCAAGAATAATGCAAGCTCCCAGAAAAGCCGCAAGGATTATTGCAGGATAACCACTGATAGGCAAGTTACTGATCCTGCTAAGCGAACCTCCCAAATACAGCATTACAGCAGCTACTCCAAGATTCGCACCATCGCTGATACCAAGTATGGAAGGCCCAGCCAGCGGGTTACGGAAAAGCGTTTGTAGTAATAGTCCACTGACAGCTAATGAAGAACCTGCCATCATCGCCGTAATTGCCTGTGGAAATCGCGATTGTAAAACAATATTCTGCCAGGCAATCCTTTCCTGTTCTTTTCCAACCAGTATTTCGAATACACTACTTAGAGGAATAGACACCGCCCCATATACCAAGCTACCAATAAATAAAAATAATAATAAAATAAGCAACAGCGGATAAAAATACAATGCCTGTTTATTCATGTCCGCAAAGGTAGTGATTTTACTAAATCTAAAAAGTGTCTGTAAATGGACAGATCATGTCTGTCTATGGACATCAAATTTATTTTAGATTTTCACCGGTTTGACTTAACCGGTTGAGGAATAAACTTTTCGCAGAGTTTTTGAATTTCAG
>DAMCDT010000133.1:0-9647 GCA_032058265.1 Tannerellaceae bacterium | reverse complement strand
TACGGTTATTCCAGTCATCATTCATAAAGTAATTTCTAGTATTAAAATTACCTCCGTCTGCTACTTGAGCATAGAAGTCAGCCATAAGTGATTTAACACGTTGCTCATCATCACCCTCCATAGCTATACCTCTACGTAGGGTCGATGCAAGCTGGGCGTCATTCATATTAAAATCAACATCTGATGTCGGATTGTTCGGATTTTCATTCAGATTTGTCAGATCACATCCTGAAAGAGCGAACAAAAACATAAGATATGCTGCTGCTATTTTTATAGTCTTCATAAATATTCTCTTTAAAATTAAATAATATAATTAGAATGAAACATTGATATTGAAACCAAGGCTTCTCATGGTTGGCATAGAAGCAAATTCATAACCTTGAACAGAGCTTGCGTTACTGAAACCAGCTTCAGGGTCAAATCCTTTAGTTTTGTGATGGATCATAAACAGGTTGCGTGCTACAAAACTTGCTTTAACACCAGTGAAAGGAGTTTTAGACAACAATGAATTAGGCAGTGAATATCCGAAACTAAGTTCGCGCAAACGTACGTTTGTTGCGTCGAAAACATAAGCTTCAGCGATACCATTTATTGCTGTATAATATTGTTGAGCGGTTATTTGCTTTGCATTAACTGCACCATCTTGTGTTACACCCGGCACAACCATACCTTCACGTCCCTCAAGAGTCATTTTAAGATTCCCGAATCTTGCCCCTTGTTGGATTGATCCCATATAAATATCACCACCATAATTTACATCAATAAGAAATCCTAAAGAGAAGTTTTTATATCTGAAATCATTTGACCATCCAAGCATCCACTTCGGTTGATTGTTTCCTAATTTAATATTTTCACTTGTTTGTAAAGGAAGTCCGGTTTCTCCTACAATGATGTTTCCGGCATCATCCCGTAAAAAGCCTGTACCGTACATATCACCATATGAACCGCCAACTTCAGCTACAATTTGTAAATTTTGGATACTGGTTCCATCACTCAAAATCTGACGGTCTGTTCCTTCCACTAATTCTTTTACTTTATTACGGTTCATTGACCAGTTCACCATTGTTTCCCAGGAAAAACCACTAGAAGTTCTTACTGGAGTACCATTTAAAGCAACTTCCCATCCCTGGTTCTGTATATTACCAGCATTGATCATTTCAAAGTCATAACCTGTAGCAGCAGGGATAGATATTCTTAGAATTTGATCTTTTGCATTTTTCTTATAATATGATACATCCAATCCTATGCGATTATCAAATCCTCTCAGTTCCAAACCAAGTTCCCAAGATTCGATTGTTTCGTTCTTTAATTCAGGATTAGCACGCCAGTTGCGTTTGTTAGCTGTAAAAATGCCCCCCCTGATATCATAAGATATGTCAAAATAATCACGTAGCATATATGCGTCAGTATCATTACCTACCTGTGCCCATGATACACGTAATTTACCAAAGGTTAGAGGTCCTGTAGAAATATCCATATTATGTAGCATTTGAGAGAATACCCAGCTACCACCAACGGATGGATAGAAGTATGAATTATTATCTTTAGGAAGTGTAGATGACCAGTCATTTCGGCCTGTAAGGTCTAGGTACAGATAATTATCCCATGACAATGAGGCTGTAGCATATAATGAGTTGATCTGTTTACGGGTGCGGGTAAATTCAGCAGTATGTTGTTTACCATTGCTTATATTATAAAAATCAGGAATTACAAGTTCTCCAGAGAAATCATTATTGTAAGAAGAGGAACGATACATGATATTACCACCTACAGTTCCGAATATACCAAACTTTTCCCAGTTCTTTTGAGCTGTAAATAAGAAGTCAGAGTTCAATTCTTTGAATCTTTCTGTTTGTACACGATAACTACCATTTCCTTCCCAATAAGGGTTTCCTGTAGCGCGTGTCCAGTCATACAGGAATGTATAATTATCCATACCTGTACGTAATTTTAAACTTAACCAGTCTGTAAAAGTGAAATCTAATGCAGCGAAACCGATATAACGGTCTCTCTTGTCTGAGTTACCATTACGTTCTGTAGACCAATATGGGTTATTAGGAGCAGCATTGTGTACTTGTTTCCATGAGGCAGGTTTTCCATCTGCACGCTTCCAGTTATTATCTCTGTAAGGTTCGTAATCAGAGAAACCAATACTGCGAGGCATTAACAGATAGTCATAAAATAAGTTATTAGGGTCAGCCGCAACAGCTATACGGTTTTTTGACTGTTGGTTGATATAATTAATTTTAATATCGGCAGACATCCAATCTGATATCTTAGCAGTTGTACGAAGGTTAATTGAAGTACGTTCAATACCACTGTTCGGAACAACGGCTTTATTATCCAGACGGGTAACAGAAGCACGGAATGTCATATCGTCTGTTGATTTACTGATGTCTAAACTATTAGTCCAACTAGTACCTGTACGAAGAAAATCTTTGTAGAGATTGTTATCACGTGCAGAATAAGGATAATTACCCAGTGCCATTTCTTTCATTGAGCCATCCATTCGAGGCCCCCAGCTACCAACCTGGTTAATATCAAAAGCACCATTAGATCCTTGTCCATATTCATTTTGGAAATCCGGAGTCATCATCGGGCTATCAAACGTAAGGTTCGTATTAAAGTTAATACCTAAACCTTTTCCTGTAGAACCTGTTTTAGTTGTGATCATCACAACACCATTACCGGCGCGGCTACCATACAGAGCAGCAGCAGCAGGGCCTTTCAAAACAGACATACTTTCAATGTCGTCAGGAGAAATATCAGAAATACCGGATCCTTTATCAATTGCTCCATTTCCCCAGTAATCATCTGTATCACTACTGAAATTGTCAATTGGAACACCGTCAACCACAATCAATGGTTGGTTGTTACCAGCTATAGAGTTATTACCACGGATTAGGATACGGGTTGATCCACCCACACCTGTTCCACTTTGATTGATTTGTACACCGGCAATTTTACCAGCCAAAGCGTTTGCAACGTTAGCATCACGTGTTTCGGTTAACTGATCACCTTTTACATCCTGCATAGCATATCCTAACGCTCTTCTTTCACGTTTGATACCTAAAGCTGTTACAACAACTTCGTCCAAAGCTTGGGTATCTTCGATCAATGTGATATTCAATGTAGTTTGACCTGTGTAAACTACTTCTTGAGGAATGTATCCGATATATGATACACTCAATACAGCGTTCATGGGAACTTCTAAACTGAAGTTTCCATCAAAGTCAGTGATAGTACCATTTGTTGTTCCTTTAACAATCACGTTTGCTCCGATTACCGGTTCGCCATAATTGTCAAGTACAGTACCGTTTACATTCCTTACTTGTTGTTGATTCAGGGTTATTGTTTCTTTTTCTATCGTATATGATGAAGGCGTTGTAGTTGTAGGGTTAGAATTGCTTGCGAATGAAGCGGTTGTGCCGAAAAGAAAAAGAAGTGTACTTAAACTTATGCCTAAAGGCATTTTTCGGAAAAGCATATAACTTTTCTTACGAAATAATTTTAAGGTTACATTATTATTCATACTTTTGTAGTGCAATTAATTTATAATAAAGTTATTTATAAGCTGAGTTTACAGCTTTAGGTGGTACGGGAGAGTATGTGAATATTCTTCCGTATGCTTTTTTCATGCGTTTTGTACTATTTCATGGGCATTCCTTTTAGATGGTTTTACATGTTATTTACTGATTTCAATTTTTGACATTTGCATTATATTATTATCATTAATCAAGGGTTTGTTTATCTTATATTTAATTCCCGAAGCAACGCTCAGATATTCCATTACCTGGGGTAATTGTTCATCTTTGAATCTGGCTGTAATCACAGCATTTAGTACATCCTGATCTTTAACTTCAAATTCAACGTTATAATGGCGGCTCAAAACCTTCAGTACACGGCTCATAGGATGTTGTCTGAATATAATTTCCCCATTTTTCCATCCCGTATCAAATTCAGTTTGTATGGTTTCTATATCGATAGATTTTTCATGTTTTTTATATTCTGCTTTTTCATTGGGTTTCAGATGGCGGGAAATATAATTTCCATTTTCAGATAAGATATTCAGTTTAACAGACCCTTCAACTAATGTTGTTTCAATTGCCTCTTCATCCGTATATGCGTTTATATTAAATGAAGTGCCTAAAACTTCTACTGAATAATTCGGATTTACCTGAACTATAAAGGGCCTTTTGTTATCTTTTATGACCTCAAAGTAACCTTCGCCATCCAGATATACTTCTCTCTTGTCAGCGTCAGGACTAGATGTGTATTTCAAAGAACTTCCCGCGTTAAGCCAAACTTTTGATCCATCAGGCAAGTCGAAGGTTGAAACAATACCGGGATTAGTATTGACTTCAACCATCTGTAGCCCGATGTTACTTTTGCTAGTATACAATAACCCGCTTAAAACCAATAACGGTATGAATAGTATAGCAGCTACTCGTTGAAAACCTAACCATGTACTACCTAAACTAATTTTTCTTTTTTGCCTATTTGTTTTCTTTTTAAAATGATCAAATGCTTTGTTTACATCCACAGAATTCATAACCCGTATGCGATCTGTTAATTGGAGTGTAAAATACATCTGTTCAACTATTTTTTTATTATCCGGAGAGTCCGCCATCCAAGTCTCCACCTGGATTTTTTCCTCATCAGATAATGAGTTGTCTATATATTTGGTCAGTATAGTATAATCTATTGTCATTTTCATTTCAGCTTTCTAATATTAATACAGTTCAAAAAAGGAATGTACTAAAGCAAAAAGTGAATTTTTTTGAAAAAAATATTTTTATTAATTGTTATGTGATGTATATTGCTGGTTGACAGCGATGTGGGTAGATGATAAAAATATGCTTTACTTTAAAAAAAATTATAATAGTCAAGATTTGGTATGATTGTGTCGAACTTATTGAGTCACTACTGTGACCCAGTTGGTTTATAGCAGTAACCCACGTAGGTCACAATTGTAACCCAGTTAGGCTACTATTGTGATTTAAAGAAAAGGTTGCAAACAATAAATGAAACAAAAGTATTTTGTTAAGAAAATAAAAGAATGTAGATTTGCATGGGTTTGTAAGTATTATTAGGCAAGATATCTATGAGCAACACATTAACTATTCGCCTGCTAAAAGAAGGAAATGAACACGCTTTTGAAGGGGTGTACAAAGAATATTACAGGGGATTATGTGCATTTGCCTCACAATATGTCGTTGAAATTGAAGAATGTGAAGAGATCGTGCAAGATGTGATGTTATGGCTATGGGAAAACAGGACTACTCTTCATCCGGAAATGTCTGTGAAATCATTATTATTTACCATTGTGAAAAATAAATGTTTGAATAGCCTTTCGCATTTACAAATTAAGAAAAGAGTACATGAAGCGCTGTATGAAACTTTTGAAAGTCAATTTGAAGATCCGGATTTATATCTGGAAGGAGAATTGATGACCTTACTTAATAAATCTATACAAGGATTACCTAAAGACTACAGGGATGCATTCGTCATGAATCGTTTTGAAAATCTTACATATAATGAAATAGCTGAAAGAATGGACGTATCGTCTAAAACGATTGCATACCGTATTTCGCAGGCATTGAAAATACTGAGAGAAAACTTAAAGGATTATATGCCGTTACTGTTTATCTTATAACTCAATAAAACTCTTTTTTCGTTAATAAATTGTACTTTTGACGGCAGAATAAAATTATAAATTATGAGAAGTTTTGCCAGTGATAATAATTCAGGAGTGCATCCTGATATAATGGATGCTATAATAAAAGCTAATAAGGATCATGCAGTAGGATATGGTGATGATTGTTGGACAGAGAAAGCTACCGCTGCTATTAAAAAAGTTTTTGAAGAAACAGCCTCGCCTTTCTTTGTTTTTAATGGTACGGGAGCCAATTCTGTTGCTTTGCAGGCAACTACACGATCGTTTAATAGCATCATCTGTGCGCAAACGGCTCATATATATGTTGACGAATGTGGAGCACCGGCCCGAATGGCAGGTAGTTCAGTGATTGCAATCCCCACTAAAGACGGTAAATTAACGCCTGAATTGATACGACCGCATTTGCATAACTTTGGTGTTTGTCATCATTCCCAGCCCAAAACCGTTTATATCTCACAGGTATCCGAATTAGGAACAGTATATACTGTTGAAGAAGTAAAGTCAATAGCCGACTTATTACACAGTTATAATATGTATCTTCACATGGATGGCGCGCGCCTGGCAAACGCTTGTGCTTATCTGGATTGCTCAATGAAAGAGGTGACTGTCGACGCAGGTGTGGATATCCTTAGTTTTGGAGGAACTAAAAATGGCATGATGATGGGTGAAGCCGTTATTTCTTTTCGGGATGAATTGACAGAAAATCTGCAATATTTCAGAAAACAATCAGCCCAATTAGCATCTAAAATGCGTTATTTATCCGCACAGTTTTTGCCGTATCTGGAGAATGATCTTTGGTTACGTAATGGCCAAACTGCTAACCGGTACGCATGGAGATTAGCAGATACTTTAAAACAATTTCCGCAAATATCATTCACACAGAAGGTAGAATCGAACCAGTTGTTTTTTACCATGCCTGCAGAAGCTGCCAGGAAGTTATCAGAAAAATATTTCTTCTATTATTGGAATGAAGAAATAAGCGAAGTCCGATTGGTTACTTCGTGGGATACCACAGATGAAGATATTGATAGTATTGAAAACACTTTAAGAGAATTATTATGAAGCGTTCATCTGTATATATCATATTATTTGTTGTGATATTATTATCATATAATTCTCTATATGCCCGAACATTTATTAGATCGAATAAAAATGCATGGCGTATAATGAATTATAATGTACGAAGTGCAAGGGGAATGGACAATACGATTGATTATCAGCGGGTAGCTGATGTAATTAATCAAAATAATCCGGATATTATAACTTTGCAGGAGATTGACTGCATGACTAATAGAAGTGGAAACACAGATGTAATGCATGAATTGGCAAAACGAACCCTCATGTATCCGATATTTGCACCGGCCATCGACCATGACGGAGGAAAATATGGTGTGGGAATGTTGAGTAAGCAAAGACCTATCGATAGTTATTATCTTTCATTACCGGGAAGAGAAGAACAACGTGTATTATTGATTGTTGAGTTTGAGAAATTCTTCGTTGCCTGCACGCATCTTTCTTTAACAGGAGAAGATAGAATGGCTTCTATACCCATTCTTATAAATGAAGCTGATGAAGCCAGAAAACCATTTGTAATTACCGGTGATTGGAACGCTAAGCCTGATTCGGAATTCATCACAGAAATGGAAAAACAATTTGTTATCCTTTCTGATTGTAAAAAACCGACCTTTCCCGCGGATCATCCCACGGAATGTATAGATTATATAGCCGTACACAAGTCATTAGCGGATAAATTTACCAAATTATCTGATATAGTTGTGAATGATCCTGTAGCATCAGATCATCGTCCTGTCATGGTCGATATATGTTTGAAGGCCGATAAAGAAGCTGTTTTTTATAATCGTCCCTATCTACAGAATCCGGTAGAAGGGGGGATCACTGTTATGTGGCAAACAACAGTTCCGGTATATAGTTGGGTTGAATACGGGACTGACACTTTAACTCTTAAGAAAGCCCACACGCTAGTAGATGGCCAGGTGATCTGTAATGATATACATTCAAAAATAAGACTCACCAATCTTCAACCGGGAAAGAAATATTATTATCGTGTTTGTTCTAAAGAGATAACACTCTACCAACCCTATAAAAAAGAATTTGGTGAAACGGCCGTTTCTCCTTTTTACTCTTTTACATTACCTTCTCCAGATACGAAGGATTTTACAGCTATTATATTTAATGATCTGCACAAACAGGAAGCAACATTAAATGCTTTGTATGAACAGGTTCGAAATATTCCTTATGATTTTGTCGTATTTAATGGGGATTGTATCGATGATCCTGCAACTGAGACTGAAGCTTTATATCATATACGTATGCAATGTGAAAAAGTAAGAGCTGAACTCGTTCCGGTATTTTATTTACGCGGTAATCATGAGATACGTGGAGCTTTTTCAATAGGTCTTCGTGATTTGTTCGATTATGTAGGAAATAAAACGTATGGGGCCTTCAATTGGGGAGATACGCGTATAGTAATGCTGGATTGTGGAGAAGATAAACCAGATTCGACTTGGGTATATTATGGATTGAACGATTTCACTCAATTAAGGCTTGACCAGATTGATTTCCTTAAAAAGGAATTAAATAGTGATATGTTTAATCAGGCTAAGATACGGGTTTTGTTAAATCATATACCATTATATGGGAACGGCGATTGGTATCATCCTTCATCAGAATTATGGAGGCCTTTACTTGAAGATGCACCTTTCGATATTAATTTAAGTGCACATACGCATCGTTATGCCTATCATGCAAAAGGGGAAATGGGTAATAATTTCCCTGTTGTAATAGGAGGAAGCCAACGAATGGAAACGGCTACTGTTATGGTATTACAAAAAAAAGAAAATGAAGTGACCTTGAAAGTACTTAATACGCAAGGCGAAGTATTACTTGATCTAAAACTATAAAAAAACATGGAAGAAGTTAGAGAACGATTAAAAGAACGGACAAAGATTAATCCGTATGTGAATTTTCTGGGTATCGAGTTATTATCGATAGAAGAAGGAAGGGTAGAAGCCCGAATGCCTTTGACGGATGAACAAAAGCAGTACAGCGGCGTTAGCCATGGGGGAGTACTGGCAGCATTAGCTGATACGATCGCAGGATTTGCTGCATATACAATGACACCCATTGATAAGGATGTATTAACTGCTGAAATGAAGATTTCTTTCCTACGCGCGGCCTGGGGGAAAGAGTTACGGGCTATAGGATATGTTATTAAACCGGGACGTAATGTTCATTTTTGTGAATGTGAAATCTTTTGTGACGAAAAACAGGTAGCCAAAGCTTCCGGTACATTTAGTGTGGTTCATCCTCAAGTGTGATTTTTTGATATCCCTGCTTTCATTTGTGTTTAAGTATTGGGAGTTAACTTTTTATTTATAAATACTATGGATTTAAAAACTGAAGAACGGTTACGTGAACGGGCTAAAAGCAATCCGTTTGCTCATTATTTGGGAATGGAATTTCTTTCCATCAGTGAAGGATGTGTTGAGGCGCGTATGCCTCTGAAAGAGGAACAAAAACAATACAGTGGGGTAGTTCATGGAGGAGTATTAGCGGCATTTGCCGATACGGTGGCTCTGTGCGCTGCATATACAATGACGCCTTTGGACAAAGATGTACTTGCCGGAGAAATAAAAGTTTCTTTTTTACGTGCCGGATGGGGAGAAGAATTAACAGCCAAAGGGTATGTGATTAAAGCCGGACGCAATGTCCATTTTTGCGAATGTGACATATATTGTAATGATAAATTGATAGCAAAAGGGTCTGGTACCTTTTGTGTAGTACGTCCACAGGTATGATGCTTAAATGATGGATGTTTTTTATCTTTGTTGCGGAATGTGGAAAAACAATTAAATATAGTAAAAGATGAAACCAACTTTATTTGTATTAGCTGCCGGAATGGGTAGCCGTTATGGAGGATTAAAACAGTTAGATGGTCTGGGGCCTAATG
>DAMCDT010000132.1:5194-9799 GCA_032058265.1 Tannerellaceae bacterium | reverse complement strand
TGTCACCCGAATACAAATCTATCATATCAGCATCGGAAAGCATCATGGTGTCATCCGCTAATGTAATAAAATCGCCCGCATCCATACTCTCATCAATAACGACTGCTCCTTGAAGGTCAAAATCGTTGTCCATATCAACTATTACCGCGTCTGACATCAAAGAATCATCGTCATCAATAGTGACGAATGTATAATCATCTTCGTGCATATTATATATAGTTTTATATTTGTATACTATACTTTATGCTACAAAGATATAGAAAGGTAAAAAAGTATATCCTGAAAAAATATCCTATTAATCGTACAAACAGGTTTATTGTACAAAAAGCCCGCTTTACGATACGAAACGGAATTATTCGTTAATCCATTTTGCTTTACAAGAGATAATGGGACAATGCTTTCTGTTGGCTAATGACTCCCAAGGAATTTCTCCAAGAAATGTTCCGCATTTAGGACAAACATAATCTATTTTAAACTGATTGGAAAGGTCTTGTAATTGTTGCGGAATCTTTGATGCTTGTTTAGCACCTAAATAAATACCTATTGTCGGAGCACAAACCGCTACAAACAAACTTATTCCTAAGAATAAAGGGCTGCCTTTTCCCAAGAAACCGATAATAACCCCTATCACACCGGGAAGAGCAAAAGGCAGAGCCTGAAATAAACGTGTCTTAAATTGATTAGAAGATTGTATCCTTACTTTCTCAGTTATATATTTATTATAGACCTCTTTTAAAGCGGCAAACTCTTCTGAGTAATCATTGTTAGACTTTAGAACTTCCGGAATATTTAATGTATATGCATTTCCTAACTTAATATCGTCCGTCAGGCTTATACGTTTCTTTCTGACTTGCGATCCATTTACAAAGGTACCGTTAGTCGAATGAAGATCTTCCAAATACAAAAGACCGTCCTTCTCACGGATAAGAAGTGCATGATGCCTGCTTACATGAGGATCATTTACTATATAGTCGTTATCGTTCTCTTTACCTATTTTTATAATCATTCTTCAACTTCCAAAGCCTTAGCCATTTCTTTTTCGAAAGAATCTTTTAATGTTTTCAACGGATCTTTTGAAATAATCAGTTCTTTAGGCTTGCCTTCTCCGGTAAGCAAAAGCAATCTTTGTTTTGGTAGATTAATCTGTAGTATATGATTTTTATTTATGATATGACTTTTTCCTACACGCATCAAGATGTTACTACTACCGGCAACCTGCTTTTCAAGTATTTCCTCGATCTTACCGATATTAATAGCAAAAGTAAATTGAATTCCGTTTGACAAGAGTAATTTTGTGTAATTTCTATCAGCTTCAAAAAAAAGGATTTGACCTATCTTAATACGCAATAACTCATCTCGGGTCTTAATAATTAGATATCGCTCCATTTGTAGCTATTGTTTTTTCTTTAACCAAAAGACAAAGATAGTAGTTTTATTGCTATCGCCCAAACAATTTATTTATTAAATCATTTCGTTTTAAACGCTGTAACGACAGCTTGATCTGCTTTCTGAAGTCAGGTTTATACCAAAAGAAATACTGTCGTTGCGCAAGTTTTTCATCTTTGGTGTGGGCTGTATAAACCTTTTCCAATGTGTAAGGATGGTAACCTGTATAATACATTTCGGTCGCCAAAGTCATAGGAGTTGGGGTAAAGTCCTGTACTTGTTCCAGTTGAAAGTGTAAATCTTTAGCGATAACAGCTAATTCAGCCATATCTGTTTCATAACAACCCGGATGACTGGATATAAAATAAGGAATCAGTTGTTGTTTCAGGTTTTGTTTCTTATTGATACGGTCAAATATCCGTTGGAATTGGTTGAACTGACTAAAGGGAGGCTTCCGCATCATTTTTAAAACTTCCGGTTGAGTATGTTCCGGAGCTACTTTTAAACGCCCTGAAATGTGTTTAGCTATTAATTCTTCCGTATATGTTTTGGCTGATTGACAATACTTTTCATTTTTATATGGATGCAATAATAAATCATAACGTACCCCGCTTCCTATAAACGATTTCTTGATTCCTGGTAAATTATCTGCGGCATTATAAATGTCTAATAATGGAGCATGATCAGCATTCAGGTTTATGCAAACTACCGGGAATATACATGAAGGTTTTTTACACTTACGACAAATACTTTCGTCTATCCCCTTCATCTGGTACATATTGGCAGAAGGACCTCCGAGATCACTTAAATATCCTTTGAAATCGGACATATTAATAATCTTTTTTATTTCTTTAAGCACAGATGTTTTACTACGTGAAGCAATAAATTTACCTTGATGGGCGGATATGGTACAGAAAGCACATCCTCCGAAACAGCCACGATGGAGGTTTACTGAAAACTTAATCATTTCGAAAGCTGGTATTACCTTTCCTTTATACTTAGGATGCGGTAAACGTGTATAAGGCAGATCAAACGAAGCATCTATTTCTTTTTCTGTCATAGGTGGATAAGGAGGATTGACCACAACTACCTTATCACCTACTCTTTGTAATATACGTGAAGCCTCATATTTATTAGATTCTTCTTCAATATGGCGGAAATTCTTTGCCTGCTTTAATTTATCTTTTAAACATTCTTCATGAGAATAAAGAACGATATCAGTTGATAGCTGACAATTGACAGTTGACAATTCTGTGTATACTGTCTGTTTGATATCTTTGATTGAATGGAAATTCTCTCCGGCTTGTAATCTCCTTACTAATTCTTTAATTGGTAACTCTCCCATACCATATATTAAGAGATCGGCCTGGCTTTCAATAAGGATACTGGGTTTGAGTTTATCCTGCCAATAATCATAATGAGTTAAACGGCGAAGGGAAGCTTCAATAGCACCTAACACAACCGGAACATCCGGATAAAGTTCTTTAAGTATATTCGTATAAACAATACTGGGATAATCAGGACGCATGCCGGGACGGCGGTCAGGTGTATAAGCATCATCACTACGGAGGCGTTTATTGGCAGTATAATGATTGATCATGGAATCCATAGCGCCTGCCGATATTCCAAAGAAAAGCCTTGGTTTTCCCAACTTTTTAAAATCGCGGTAATCTCCCCGCCAATCCGGTTGGGGAACAATAGCAACACGTAATCCTTCCGCTTCTAATACACGACCAATAACCGCTGCACCAAAAGAAGGATGATCTACATAAGCATCTCCACTGAAAAGGATTACATCAAGATAATCCCATCCACGAGCCTCTACTTCTTTCTTTGTTGTTGGTAACCATGTATCCGGTCTGAAAGATTTCATAGTACAAAGGTACTGAAAAAGCTGTTACTATTTTCTTCTAATTGAGCATATAAGAAGTTTGAAAAACACGTTTCACCTCTCACCCTGTCATAACCGTCTGATTGTTTGTTCTTAATGGCGAAAGAAGAGGTGAAAGGAAGATAAAGACAGATTCTCGAAAGAATTTATTCTTTTTACAGTTCCGTATAAGGTGCTAAAATGATAGTTGTTATCGACTGCTTATGCCATCACATTGGCACAGTTGTGCCAACGGGAAGGCATAGTAATGCCAACAGCATGGCATTGTTGTGCCACGCCGATGGCACAAGTTAAAAGTAGTTATAAATTTCTTTCAGGATAGAGAGCTTCCCACCATTGTGGTTCGTCGCGAAGCCATTTGGCAAACCAGGCGAAGATGCTGTTTTGCCATCCTATGCGTTTTTCGTAACCTACGATACCATGGTTTTCGCCTTCGACACGGATAAACTCTACGGTTTTACCTAATAACTTCAAGGCGTTAAACATTTGGATACTTTCACCGATAGGTACGTTTGTATCGACTCCTCCATGTAGCAATAGAAGCGGCGTATTTATTTTATCGGCACGGAAAAGAGGACTTTGTTCTGTAAAGAACTCCGGATTATTCCATGGATATGTTTCAGCATTGGCTACCGCACAATATCCGTATCCCCAATAACCTTCACCCCAATAACTACTTAACGCACTGATACCGGCATGACTAACGGCTGCAGCAAAGATATCGGTACGGGTTTGCAGGTATTGCGTCATAAAACCTCCGTAACTGGCTCCTATACAACCGATCTTTTTATCATTTACAAATGAGTGTTCTTTGCAGAACTGTTGCGTTCCGCGAATGATCTCATCGGCCGTTACCAGTCCCCAGGCATTGACGTGACGGGCAGAGAACTCTTGTCCGAATCCAGTTGTTCCGCTCGGATTCAATGTATAAACGACATAACCTTGTGCAGCATACATGTGAGGAGAATAACGTTGTTCCAACATACGGTTAGTCGGTGTCGTTCCTCCGTAATAATAAACAATCATCGGGTATTTTTTAGTTACATCAAAACCAGGTGGAAGATAATAACGTCCATAGATGGTTGTTCCATCGGCAGAAGTGAAGTTCCAGTCTTTTACATCGCCCAATTGAATTCCTTTTAATTTTTCTGCGGAAATATCATTTATCAAACGATTCTTATTGTTTTTGAGATCATAAGCATATAAACGGTTAGCATTGGATACACTTTGGCCGTAATACATCATAGTTGGAGATGTCTTTGCAATAGAAAATGTTGATACTACATCTTCATTTGTCGAAAGTTGGTTAATCTTTCCGTTAGATGGAT
>DAMCDT010000132.1:0-5184 GCA_032058265.1 Tannerellaceae bacterium | reverse complement strand
GGATTACAAACAAACAGACGTTGATAATCTTTATCCACAGCAAGCATATATATTTGTTTGTCGAATTTATTCCAAACAGCAGCCGAAACGCTCGGATCAAAATCTTTCGTAATTGCCTTTGCTTGTTTGGTGTCCAAATCATATATAAATAATTGGCCGTCGTATGAGTTAGATATTTGTCCTTCTTTTATATTCAAACCGATGCCATCAAATGAGTCACCTGTCCCACTTACTAATAGCTGTTTTGCATCCGGTGAGAATATAGCCCGGTTACGATAGGTTGCATCTTCCCAGATAGTATCAACAGCCAATGTTTGCAAATCAAGTTTGTATAGAGAACTGCGTGAGAAAGGACGGGAGGTATATACCCGTTTACTTGTTCCAAACAATAAATATCTGCTATCAGCGCTTATATCGTTTAGAAACGTACTGGTATGTCCGTAGGTTAATTGTTCAAACAATCCGGTTGATAAGTCATATTTCCAGATAAAGTAACGGTTACGGAAATTAGGAAGGCGGTCTTGAGGTTCCAGTATGCGTACCAAATCTAAACCTTCTTTCGGTCCTTCTTCTTCTACTGTAAATATTAAAAACGTTTCATCTGGTGAAAAACCGAAATTACCTTTAGGAAGATTTTCCGAAAGGATTTCTTCTTTCATTCCAACCGGATTAACAACAACCAGTTCCATACCTTTACTTCCGGTTCGGGTGTAATACATTTTATTGCTTGTCGGCATCCATCGGGCATCGTTTAAAAGCCCTTTATCCTGTAACAATACTTCTCCCGTTGCAGCATCTACTAATTGGGTATAAGAGTCGCTCTTCCCACCTTTCAACTTATTTGTGAATTTTACCAAAGCATATTTTCCGTTAGGAGATAAACTCACGCTACGAAAATCTTTTCCTTCAATAATATCGTTGACGGTATATAATTGTGCCGGATGCAATGAAGGATTAATCGTTGCATCTTCTTTCGTTTTAAAGACAGTTGTCAGATAAGGGGGGCATGTATCAGTCTCAGCAGTCAGGTATTTTACTACGACTTCATATTGACGCGGTTCCATTACCAGTTCAGATGTATTACCTACCGTTTTGTTATCAACCAATACTTCAAATGATCCGGGGCCTTTTACTTCCAAAGTACCTTTCACATATCGGTCACTGTTCAGATAAAAGTAAACCAAATGTAGCGCATTCGTATTATCAGGAGCATTGAAATGTACTTTTCCTGCCGTATCTGCTTCAAGGATTGAAGCACTTTGCAAAGCACGTTCTACATTTAAAGATGATTTTAAGAGGTTCTTTAATTCAAAAGCTTTGCCGTTGACATTTAAACTGTCTGTTATAACAGGTTTCTTTATTTCAAAAGGGCCTGCATATTTATACTGTGTTATTTTCACATCTTCCGCCGCATAAGTAATCACGGACAAAAGGAAAAGGAGAAAAGTAAATCCAATTTGTTTTTTCATATGAATAAATATTTTAAAAGGTAGCTATGGAACTCGCGGTAAGTTTATTTTCGCATTAGCGTAGATAGTTTTACATGCTCGTTTCATATTATTCTATTTATTATTATTCCAACATTCCTTCCCAGACAAAGCAGTCAGGAAATTGATCGTTTAAGTTTACATTATCAGTAAATAAGCCGAAAACAGATGAACCGGAGCCAGACATAGAAGCATATATGGCCCCGGCATCATAAACTTGTTCTTTTACCTCCTTAATAAGAGGATGTATTTTGAAAATAGTCTCTTCAAAGTCATTGACCATACTGCCTTTCCATTCTTCAACCGACAAGGTTACTATTTCTTTTAAAGAAACTATTGGTTTACCCGGAGTAAGCATCCGGTAGGCTTCGGGCGTTGATACTGTAATATCAGGCTTTACTAAATACAGATAATAACCTTTCAAGGATAGATCAATTGGTTCAAAGATATTCCCTATTCCGGATGCAAATACTGGTTTGTTACGAATAAAGAAAGGGCAATCGGCTCCAAGTACAGAAGCCATTTCTTCTAATTGCTCGTCTGAAATGTTCAAATTACAGAAATCATTGACCAGTTTCAGCATAAAGGCTGCGTCGGAAGAACCTCCTCCTAATCCCGCACCAAAAGGAATGGCTTTTAACAGATGAATGTCCAGTAAAGGCAATGTATAGCTTTTCTCAATTAACCTCATTGCCTTAACCACCAGATTATTTTCTATTGCTCCATCAACGGGTATACCTGTTTGGGTAAAGCAGAAAGAATCACTTTCTACTATTTCCAAAGCATCCTTTAAAGGAATAGGATAAAAGATGGTTTCAATGTTGTGGTAACCGTCAGGTCGTTTACTAACAACGTTTAATCCCAGATTTATCTTTGCATTAGGAAAACAGATCATATAATTAATAATTGAGTAATTCAGTAATTCTATAACTGAATGAGTGGTTTACCAAATTAGGTTATTCAATTATTCAGTTATTACTTAATGTTTGGTTCTTCCAGACCGTAGCCTTTCTTCTTATCTTCTGCTTTCAATATTAATCCCAGGAAGAAAGCGGCAACTCCTAAGCTGGCGAATATCAACATTGGAACCATGTAATCGTATTTGGCAGGTTCGCCTGCGGCAATCATTTCTGCAACGCCGGGATTGTATGCTCTCAAGGCCCATCCGATAATAATAGGAACGAACATTAATCCGATATTCTGAATCCAGAAAGTAACCGAATAGGCAGAACCCAGCACATTATTATCAACCAACTTAGGAACGGAAGGCCATAAGGCTGCCGGAACCAAAGAGAAAGAAACTCCCAATATAATAATAGCTCCGAAAGCAATCGGTTTATTAAATATTGTGTCGGGAGTTAATGCAAATATTAAGTGGCAAATGATAACCAATAAAGAACCTAATATGAGCATGGTTGCACCTTTTCCTTTTTTATCAAGGAACCAACCTAATATAGGCGTAAGTATCATTGCTCCGATTGGAAAGTAAGAAAATAAACTACTAGCCTCGGCAGCCGGAATATTTAAACGGCTTTCTAACATACCGGTCGCAAACTTTTGGAACGGGAAAATGGCCGAATAAAAAAGAACGCACAATCCAGCCACAATCCAAAACGTTTTTGATCCGAATATTTGTTTTAAATCACTGATCTTAAACTCTTCTTCTACATCTCCTTCTTCAAGAAGGCTCTTGTCTTGCTTCTCCAGTTTACGGTCAAAAAAGAAATAAACAGTAAAAGCAATTAAACCGATTAACAGTAATAAAGTACCAACACCTACAGAGAGTGAAATGCCTCCCTTTTCTGCTAATATTGGTGAAAGACGGAATACTGCGAAAACACCCATACGTGCGATAGCCATTTCAAGCCCCATCGCTAATGCCAATTCTTTCCCTTTAAACCATTTAACAATACCTTTGGAAACGGTTACACCAGCCATCTCAACCCCACAACCAAATATTGCAAATCCAATACAGGCTACTTTCGCAGAAGCAGGAAAATCAGGTAAGAAAGAATTGAAAAAGGAATAACCAAATCCGCCATTAGCGAATAGATCGCTGATACCATACAGTTTAATAGAAGCTCCGATTACCATTAAGAAAGCAGATAACAAGGCTGAATAACGTACGCCTATCTTATCAAGGATCACTCCGGCGAAGATAAGAAACAACGCAAATACGTTCAAAAAGTATTCCGAACCGGCAACAGCACCGAACGTTTCAGGTGACCAATTCAACTTTGTTTCCAATAAAGTACTTAACGGTGCTAATACATCGATAAACATGTAAGCAAAAAACATCATACTCGACAGCAGGATAAGAGCTGTCCAACGGACAACCGCCGAGTCGCGAAGGGTAATAGATTTAGAGTTCGACATCATATAATTATTTAAAGTTTATTTTTAAAGTCATCATTTGAATATTGAAAGAACATCGGCAATGATAAAGTTGCTTCCACCTATAAAGATCATATCATCCTTGTTAGCCGTCAACATCACTTCGTTTACCGCATCGATCACATGATCATATACCTCTCCTTCCAAACCGGCCGCATTGCCTTTTGCGGCAAGTACATTGGCAGGCATAGCTCGTTCAGTAGAAGCCTGTGTGAAATAATACATAGCTTTCTGCGGCATCACCTTTAAAATATCATCAACTTCCTTATCATTTGAAAAGCCAATGATCATATATAAGTTTGTATATTTTGCGGATTCGGTTTCAAGCTGGCTTGAAATATATTTCCACGCTCCGATATTATGTCCGGTATCCAGGATAATATAAGGTTCAGAAGTTAATTGTTGCCACCGTCCCAATATTCCCGTTAAAGAAACCACATCTTTAAAACCATTTACTACGGCTTCTTTAGGAATAGAAAGGCTCAGTTTTGATAAAACACGTAAGGAACATAGGATAGTCAGCGTATTCTTTACCTGGTTGTCTCCCCTTAAATCTCCCAAAATCATGGGATAATCAGTCGGGTAATATACCCAATCGTTCAGGAAATAAACAGGTTCTTTTAAGAATAATTCTTTTTCATCCGGAATATATAAAGGCGCATTCCTTTTACTTGCCTGCTTTTCAAAGACAGATCTGACAATAGGATCATCGGCTTCACCTACTACAACAGGTACACCTTCCTTTATTATACCTGCTTTCTCGTAAGCTATTTCTCCTAACGTATCCCCTAAGAACTGCGTATGATCTTTACTGATGTTGGTTATTATACTGAGTATCGGGGTAATTATATTGGTACTGTCTAACCGTCCACCTAAACCAACTTCAATAATGGCTATATCAACCTCCTGATTCCTGAAGTAATCAAAAGCCATGGTAGAGGTCAATTCAAAAAAAGAAGGATGAAGAGGTTCAAAAAAAAACTTGTGTTTCTCCACAAACTCAATAACATATTCTTCTGAGATCATCTTCCCATCTACACGGATGCGTTCCCGGAAATCAACTAAATGTGGTGAAGTATAAAGTCCGATTTTATAGCCTGAAAGCTGAAGGATTGCCGCTAACGTATGGCATACCGAACCTTTACCGTTCGTACCCCCCACATGTATGGTTTTATATGATCGGTGAGGGTTTCCAAGATAATTATCTAAGGCAATACTTGTGTCTAAACCAGGTTTATATGCAGAAGCACCACTTCTTTCAAATACTGGAGTACTTGAATATAGGTACTGTAAGGTCTCCTCG
>DAMCDT010000131.1:0-9817 GCA_032058265.1 Tannerellaceae bacterium | reverse complement strand
TTTATGGAAGGAATACAACATGTGCTGACCGATACTAAACTACGTATCTCTTATGGTAGCAACGGAACTTTGCCGGATGATTTCTATGGTTATATGGATTTAACCGGATTTGGTAAGAACTATAATACTAAACCGGGTATTTATGAAACACAGATCGGAAGAAAAGACTTAACATGGGAAAAGAACTATAACCTGAATGTGGGCCTTGATTTCAGATTGTTTGACCGTGTCAGTACAACTATTGAACTTTACCAAAGAAAAACTTCTGACCTGTTATTAGAGATGCCTCTTTCAATGACAACAGGATTCAGTAAAATATGGACTAATATAGGCCGTATGCAGAACAGGGGTATTGAAGTTGATATTAATGCAGATATTATCCGTTCTAAAGGTTTTACCTGGAATTCATCATTGAACTTTGGTCATAATAAAAACAAAATTTTGGATTTAGGTGATCAGGAGCAGATTGTCGGTTCGTGGTACATCCGTAAAGTAGGAGAATCTTACCATTCATTCTATTTAAAAGAATTTGCTGGAATTAATCCTGAAACAGGTTATCCTCAATATTATGTAAATGCTACACCGGGTGATCGGACTATTACAGAAAAACAAGAGGATGCTAATTACATAATTTACAAAAAAGCGGATCCAAACCTAAGTGGTGGTTGGTCTAATGCTTTCAGGTATAAAATGTTCGACCTGAGTTTCACATGGACATTTACCTTAGGCGGACACTCTTATGATAGCGGAGCAGGTAAATTGGAACATGCCGGAAAAGAAACTGCACACAATTTACAGACACTCTATCGTGACAGATGGCAAAAGCCAGGAGATAAAACGGATATTGAAATGGTGATGGTTGGGAATCCTTACGATATGAGTTCTGTTTACAATACCAGACGTGTTCACTCAACAGACCATTTACGTTTAAAGAATATAACCTTTGGAGTATCAATACCTAAAAATATTGTCAGAAAAGCTTATTTGGAAAATGTACGCATTTACTTCTCAGCTGTAAACTTACTGACATTTGCAAAATACGATGGATACGACCCGGAAATACCAGCGAATGGTTATGTCTACTTTGAAGCACCTAAATTAAAAACATTAACTTTCGGTATCGATATCAAGTTCTAATCTCTAAAATAAAATACAATGAAACATATATATTTAATTTCAGTATTAGCCGGTCTTTCCTTATTATTTACAGGTTGTGGTAACGACTGGTTGGACGAGATGAAACCGTCCACTTCTGCGGAGACAGAGAAAAGCATAAATACTCCGATAGAAGCTGAATATGCCATGAACGGTATTTATAACATCATGCGTAATTATGAATATTATGGTGCCCGTTATACATACTATGCCGATGCAACAAGCGAAGATATGCAAGCAAGAAATGACACAAAACGTGTAGCTAAGTATTACTTATTCCAGTTAAATGCCGTAACTGCTCCTTCAAGCTTGTGGAAGTTTCCCTATCAGGTAATACGGAATATTAGTAATATAATTAATTACGCTGCTACTTTTTCGGAAGAGGAAATGCCTGACGAAGTAAAAGATATCAAAGGACAGGCATTAACTATACGTGCCATGGCTCATTTTGATCTGGTAAAGGTGTATGGTATGCCTTATACCAAAGACAACGGAGCTTCTTTAGGTGTACCTATCGTAACAGAACGGCTTAGCAATGATGCGAAACCGGCACGAAATACGGTAGCTGAGGTATATGCACAAATTATTAAAGACCTTGAGGAAGGTGCTAAATATATTTCAAAATCAAAAAACGATTCGAAAGTGAACTGGTACGGAAACCAATTGATATTAGCCCGTGCTTATTTGTATATGGGTAATAATGCGAAAGCTTATCAGGTAGCTTCCGATCTGATAGCTGCTGCTGACAGTGATAAAAACTATGGATTGGTATCGACTTCCGGTTATTCCGAAATGTGGAAATCAGACACCAGCAGTGAATTTCTCTTCAATTTAATCAATAATGCAGATGAAATCGAAAATTCGAAAGAATTTATTGGTTACCTGATGCACCGTTCAGGATATGATGATCTTAGTCTAAGTTCAGATTATATGGATTTGCTGGGTGAAGATCCGGATGATATCCGTTTTTCTATTATCGATGAATATCGTCCGAAAGATTACAGATGGTATTTATTGAAATACAATAATCCTGATTATAAATATGCTAATATACCAGTGCTACGCCTTGCCGAAGCCTATCTTATAGCCGCCGAAGCTGCCGTTAAATTGGGTGATAATGTGAATGCGCTTAAATATCTCAACGCGATTGTTCAACGAGCTAATCCGGAAAAGGAAGTAACCGGAACAGTTACATTAGAAAGGGTATTAACAGAACGTAGAAAAGAATTGGTGGGCGAAGGCCACCGTCTGTACGATGCCATGCGTAACAATCAAACCATAGAACGGAAAGGAGCCTCTCATAATTCAGATTTATTAACCGCTGAAACACGTAAATTCAATCGGGATTTTTATAAAATCATTCTTCCGATTCCACGTGGGGAAATTAATGTCAATTCTAATATTATTCAGAATCCCGGATATGGAAACTAAAGGATAAAATAATGAAACTATTTAGGTTAGTATTATTAATTTGCATGACAAGTTCCGGTGTATTCGCCGGGACTTTGTCTGTTGATGGTCCCTATCTCTTTCATCTGCCGGATGGAGGAGCCAGGGTTATTTACGTAGATACAGCGGGTATTGTAACGGATACGCTGTATACCGCTTTACCAAAGAATTTTTCGATGTCTGTTATTTCCCACAAAGGAAAACATTTATTCGATGTAACATTACACCCTGTTAGCCGTCCTGATTGGAAACAACAGAAAGCAGATAAACTATTGGTAATGTCTGATCCGCATGGGAATCTGGAATGCCTGGCCAGTACGTTAAAAGCGAATGGCGTAATTAATGACGAATACAAATGGATATATGGAGCTAATCAATTAATGATAATTGGTGATGTATTCGACCGGGGTAAAGATGTCCTCCCTATCTTTTGGCTAATCTATAAACTTGAACAAGAAGCACAACAAGCCGGCGGCCAGGTGTTTTTTCTGTTAGGCAATCACGAACCGATGGTTCTTGCGAATGATATGCGTTATGCAGAAAAGAAATATAAAGAGCTGGCTGAACACCTTAACATGAAATATGCTGATTTTTTCGCTCCCAATTCCGAATTAGGACATTGGCTAGGAACACGCAATACCTTGCAACTGATAGGTGATGAACTATTCGTTCATGCCGGTTTGGGAAAAACATTCCTTGAACAAAACCTTTCAATTCCTAAAGTTAACGAAGAAATAAGCCGCGCGTTATTCATGACAAAGGAAGAACGTAACGAGCTCTCTCCCCTTACTAAATTCCTCTATGGAAATGAAGGGCCTATATGGTATCGCGGTATGGTGCGGAATGATGAAAAGTATATTCCTTTGTATGTAGCCACACTCGATCTAATACTTGAGAAATATCAAGCCAGGAGAGTGATTGTCGGACATACCATCTTTAATGATATCAGAAGATTTTACAATGGGAAGGTGATAGCTGTAAATGTGGATAACAAACATAACTTTGAGAAAGTATTAGGAAGAGGTATCCTCATCGAAAACAATTCAACCTACATTATAGGGGATAAAGAGATAATGGGTGTATTATAATGATTGTGCCACGGTATTGGCACAGTAGTGCCATGCTTATGGCATTGATGTGCCTTCGGGCTGGCACAACTGTGCCAGTGCTATGGCACAAATATATGCTCGTGTATAGAAAATTTTAAAAATATTAGCCAAAGGAATTCTTTTTGTACGAAAGAATAATGACCAACTCATCTTTCAAGAGATTTATTTCTATCTTTGCTCCACTCAATAAGAACGTTATACTATGGAACATCCATTACATGTCTATAATACCCTTACCAGAAAGAAAGAACAGTTTATTCCGTTACATGAACCGCATGTCGGTATGTATGTGTGCGGGCCTACTGTTTACGGAGATGCTCATCTGGGACATGCACGTCCGGCTATAACATTTGACTTACTATTCAGATACCTCCGGCATTTAGGATATAAAGTACGCTATGTACGTAATATAACAGATGTAGGCCATCTTGAACATGATGCGGACGAGGGAGAAGATAAAATTGCCAAAAAAGCACGATTGGAACAACTGGAACCTATGGAAGTGGTACAGTTTTACCTGAACCGTTACCGTAAGGCAATGGATGCATTGAATGTACTTCCGCCAAGTATCGAGCCTCACGCTTCGGGACATATAATCGAACAGATCGACCTTGTAAAGGAAATTCTCAATAACGGATATGCCTACGAAAGCGAAGGGTCTGTATATTTCGATGTAGAAAAATATAATAAGAAATATAAATACGGGATTTTATCCGGCAGAAATGTGGAGGATATGATGAATACCACCCGCAAACTCGAAGGGCAGGAAGAAAAACGTAATCCGGTGGATTTTGCCCTTTGGAAGAATGCCCAACCCGAACATATTATGCGGTGGCCATCTCCGTGGAGTAATGGATTCCCCGGCTGGCATTGCGAATGTACAGCAATGGGTAAAAAGTATCTGGGGAAACATTTTGATATTCATGGCGGAGGTATGGATTTGATATTTCCGCATCATGAATGTGAAATAGCCCAGTCAGTTGCTTCACAAGGTGACGATATGGTCCATTATTGGATACACAATAATATGATTACGGTCAACGGACAGAAGATGGGTAAATCGCTCGGTAATTTTATTACATTGGATGAATTCTTTACCGGTGGACATTCTATGCTGGCGCAAGCTTATTCCCCTATGACTATACGTTTCTTTATACTGCAGGCACACTACCGTAGTACGGTTGATTTCAGCAATGAAGCTTTACAGGCTTCGGAAAAAGGATTATCCCGCTTAATGGATGCCTACAATCATTTGAACAAACTCCAATCATCCGCCGGTTCTTCAATAGATATTAAAGGAATAAGGGCTAAATGCTACGATGCGATGAATGACGACTTAAATTCACCGATCGTTATATCACACCTGTTTGATGCGGCGCGTATGATCAATACGGTGAAAGATGGGAAAGAGACATTGTCTACAGACGACATAAAGGAATTACAAGAAGTCTTCCGGATTTTCTTATTTGATATACTGGGGATGAAAGACGAAGCTTCTGCCGGAGACAGTAATTATGAAGCTTTTGGTAAAGCGGTAGATTTATTACTCTCTATACGCCAGGAGGCCAAAGCGAATAAAGACTGGGCAACATCCGATAAAATACGCAATGAATTAACCGCTATGGGATTTGAAATAAAAGACACCAAAGACGGTGCGGAGTGGAAACTTAATTAATGATGAACGATTAATGATTAATTATCTTTAGGTAGCTATGACGATACAGGAGTTTTTACAAGGTGATAAGTTTGCCCTTTTAGCCGGAGTTGAATTGTTGGAAGTTGGTAACGGTTATGCGAAAGCCCGGATGGAAATTAAACCTGAACATCATAATGGTGGGGGTGTTTGCCAGGGAGGCGCGATCTTTACATTGGCCGACCTTGCCTTTGCCGCTGCAACCAATAGCCATGCAAAGCTGACGTTCTCGATCAATTCGACCATTAACTTCTTCAAATCAGAAAGTAGCGGATTCCTTTATGCAGAAGCACGTGAGGTATTCAACCATAAACGCTTATCCAATTGTGAGGTAAACGTCACCAATGAAGCAGGCGAACTAATAGCTACCTTTAATGGCACAGGCTACAGAAAAGAAACAGCCTTACCTTTTGAACCTGTTATTTAGGTACTTCAATCCTGCTGGTTAGAGGATACCGTAAGTTTTGGGAAGATTTATAGTAAGCCTCCATAGCCCCTATCTTAAGTTTGGCACGTACTTTTACGGGGATATGGTTATCATCATCGCCTATCCATATCTCCATTGCTTCTTTGCTTTCCGTAAAGGCATCATCATAAATATCAGCTATAAAGAGGCGTGTCCGGTATTTCACATTATCCCTTTCTACTATTTGTTGCCCCTGATAGCGATAACTTACATTAATCATATTACGCCCCATCCCTACTTCCAACGGATATTGAACACCTATTTCCAGATTATCCCAGTTGAATGAACGGGCTTGCATAAGGGATGCTAATAAGTCCAGCACACATTCTCCTCCGACGAAAGTAGTATCGAACTTAATAGTATGCCTGTTGCGCCTGAAGGATTGAACATACGTTTTATTATCTTTATAGGTATAGGTCATATTATCGATCTGATAATATCCTCCTTCGTCTGATTTCTTCGTGCTAAATAACAAGCGTGGCTTCGTTTTAGTGATATAATTCTCCATAGTATCACGTACTTTAAAGAACTTATCAGCCATTCCTGCTGTGCGAATCAACAGGTGTGTATGCCAAACAGGCGTATTGTTATATGTAGACTCTCTGATGGTCATGGATGCAGAACCGCCTTTGGCCATAATAAGTCCCCATTTATAATATACATCAAAGTTTACACGTTCGCCATTACTAAATACCTGACTGTTTTCCAAACACTGTGCTTGTGTTTGGAAAGTAAACCCTGCCAGACATAAAACCAGCATTAAAAAATAATTTTTAAAACGGCATTCCACTCCTCGAACTACTGCTACGGTTGGAACTTCCTGATTGTCGTCGACCCTCATCTCTATAATCTCTTTTTTGTTGTGTCGCCTCTTTCGGCTTATTCTTTGTTATATCTAACGGTTTTTGCTTAGTAAAAGTTGCAGATCTTATATCCCAGGGCGGACTTTCAATCTCAACCTGCCAATTTTTCATTACTTCAATTACATTGGGATAATAGTAAACTACCTCCGGTTGGCGCTTTTCAGCATAGTTGCCGGTATCCCATTTGAAGTTGTCATTCTCATCAACTATAAGACGGGCATAATATTTATTAGGAGGCAAGTCCATAAAAAGAACCCCTCCGTCTTTCACCCTGGCTTTCCTTACCGGTTCATCATTTGAACCGAGTAATTCAACAAAAGCTGGTATTGTATCCAGCCCTACAATATTTATATAAAGATGTCCGTATTCATCTTCATTCTTTATCTTAAATGTTTGGCTGATACGATTGTTCCATTTGCCGTAAATACTATATATGGATGCCGAATCAACCTCCAAGCGGTACTCTTCACCATACTTCCATTTACGATTGATGAAAAAGCCTAACGAATTAAGTGAATCGGGATAAAAATCAAATTCAATCGGAGTCCAAATCGTATCTACTTTTATATCCAGGTAAAACAGATCTTTATTGATATCCAATACCGGCTCGTCAAAGACGATGGAAACCGTATCAAATAAATCCATCGAGCCGGGAGCATCGACAGTCATTCCTAAGAATAAGATCGGTTCCGGTTCATCATCTTTCTTTTTCTTTTTTGGCGCTTCCCTTCGACGCATTGAGATGGATAATGTATCCGTCTGCGGTCGCAAAACATTCAGGGAATCACTTTTGGGGTATGTGAGCTCCACCTGTAAGGTGTCTTTCTCCCATACGGAAGCATCTGTCAACCAATAATGGATCGCTTTATTTTCTTCTGTCCATTGGGCAAAATACCAACTACTGCTATCAGCAGATGTGAAATTTAACGGAACCGGTACGGGGATGGTATCCAATTTTGCATTGAAGCGTAATGTAAAACGATTCTCCTGTGTGCGTTCCGGGCGCATAATATATTGCCGTTCAAAATCTTCTTTAAAAAGACGGAGTTCGATATTATCCGGCAAAAAGCGGGTATAATGAACTGTGGTGATCGTATCAACCGTCAGGGAATCTTTCCAGACCGTATCCTGCCTGGATGTATATTCAAAAGTTGGTATAATAAGTGAATCGCAAAAAGCAATATCCTCACCTGCCTGATCAAACTTGTAATCGCGGTTCAGGTCATTCAGACCGTATATCCGGTAAGTTCCGTGCGCAATATTACGGATGGTGAACTTTCCTCTATCATTGGTACGTGATGTCCGCACAAAAGGTTGCCGGGTAAATGCAGTATCTTCCAGATTGCTATGCAACCCAATCGTTATCCCCGGCATTGGTTCCAGGTCTTTCGCGTTTAATAAATAACCGGATATCTCCAATGAGTCAATAGCATCTCCTGTCGAAAATGCAAAAGTAAAGTTTTCAAAAACATTCTTTTCATTATTATCAGCTATTGAGTTGGTAAAATCAATCGTATAAGTTGTATTTTCTTTTAACGTATCCTTCAATTCAACAATAGCCTTTCTACCTGCTGTCCGTATAACGGGTAGTTGTAACTGGGGAGGAGTTATAATTACATTTTCGGAAGGTTTATCTAATTGTATTAGTTCATCAAAAAGAATTTCGATTTTTTTTCCAGTAAAATTCGTTTGGTTCGGGGGAGGCGTGCTGCTTATGAACTTAGGAGGATCTTCATCATAAGGACCACCATTCGGCATACCGACATTGGCACACGAATAAATAATAACCAAAGAAAATAAACAAACTAATACCTGTAAGCTCTTCTTTATATGTAGGCTTCTCATTTAAAAATCCATTTATAACTTGACAAAAATAGATAAAATCGTGAGATTCCACCTATTTGCTGTCGTGTTTTAAATGTATTTACAAATTCCCCTGAAATAAAATACTATTTAGAATCCCTATATATAAATGTCGCCGGATATTTACAAACTTGCGGGATTGCTTCTTTCTTTTGCATTTGCTCCAATAAAAGATCAGCTGCTTTTCTTCCCATAATTTCAATTGGCTGCTGAATATAAGGTATATGATCAGGCATAAACTCAAACGCATCACTCTTATCAAAACAAACGACTTTCATTTGTTCCGGTATCTTTATTCCTCTTTCAAATAAAGCATGCAAACCCATTAACGAGATACTGTTGGTAGCAAATAAAAGTCCGTCGACCTTTTGATCAAGAAGTAAAGAAATACTTTTCGAGATATCATCTTTTAAAGTAGAGAATTCTACTTTCCTAATATAATCGTCATTGAACAGCCCCGCTTGTTGTAATGCATCCATATAACCATATTTCCGTTCGGTCGTATGTGATTGGTTATTATTATAAATAAGTAAGCCAATACGTTTACAACCTTGCTTTATCAATAAATTGGTCGCTTGAAAACATGCCTGATAGTTATCAACCGTTACACTATATGTTTGCAAAGCAGGATAAAAACGGTCGATCAAAACCAAAGGAAAACTTAAATCGATTAATTGTTGAATATACTTTTCGCCGTGTTCAGTAGGAACTATAATATAGCCATCTACCTGATGATTTTTTAACGTATCAATAAGCATTCCCATATGCTGATCATTTTCATTGGTACTGGTTATCATCACCGAATATCCAGCCGTCTGTATCTGATCTTGTATATAATAGGCCAAACTACTGAAGAAAGGGTTGGAAATATCGGCAACTATCAATCCTATTATATTTGTTTTGCCACTTTGAAGGCTTCTAGCCAAAGCATTCGGCTTATAATTTAAGTCTTTTGCGATCTTCCTTATCCGTTCTGCAACTTCCGTACTCACCCGCCCCTTTTTGTCTTTTCCATTAAGTACAAGTGAAACAGTAGCATTTGACACCCTTGCCTTTTGAGCAATATATTTTATTGATACCTTCTTCATAATTATTAGTTAAAAACCATCAGGTAAACAGGTATTCCTCACCTATATCTCGGTCCATAGTTATAGCATGCCCTGTAGTCGGAGCCTTCCGGGTCGGAGCCGAAGGCATTCCAGGCCGAAGGACGGAAGAT
>DAMCDT010000130.1:0-9879 GCA_032058265.1 Tannerellaceae bacterium | reverse complement strand
AAGTCTCTTCTAATGTCAATGATTATATTAATTCGGGCAAACCCCGTACTACACTCCAAAAGCTGGCGGATGGTTTTGTTGATGTCTTGGGTGTGCTGTTGAAAGTGGTGGTTGTATTATGTGGTATTGTATTATTTCCTCCGCTTCTTCTGGTACTTTTCATAATGGTAGTGGTGATTTTTGCATTAGTCGTCGGAGGTATTGGCGGAGGTTTCGGACTGCTAGACCACTTATTGCCTTATACCGATTGGGGTGTATTATCTTCTTATCCGGAATGGGTATTAATTATGGCTAGTATTTGTGTTATACTCATAATTGGTATTCCCGTTATATCGCTGCTTTATGCCTTATGTAGCCAGATATTTAAGTTTAAGCCGTTACATGAAGGTATCAAATGGGCTTTACTGGCAATCTGGCTGATCGCCTTAGCGATTAATATTTATTTTGTTGTCAGATACGGAATCCCTTTTTGGGGAGACTGGAACCACTGGCACTTAAATTCATATACGTGGCAAACTTTATTGCCTTTCAATTAATGTTTTTATTATACAAATGTGTGTATTGTGTGTTTAATGAAAGAAGGCCGCTCTGTCTCAGAGGGGCCTTCTTCTAAAGGTTAACAAATTTATGAGTAAAAACCACTAATGAATCTTGTTTTTACTATTCCTGGTATATATTACCAAGAATGGTGACAAATATAGAGAATGTTTTCTATTCAAAAAACTATTCCCTTATTTATATTCTTCTCTAATTTTATCAGCGGTTTCAGCCAATTCTTCCGGAGTTGGCTTTAGCTTTTCTTTTCCGAAATAGATATCCGACTCTTTGGTTATGGGAATCAGGTGAATATGTGCGTGAGGCACTTCAAGGCCGATAACTGTTAAACCGATTCGTTTACATGGAAGAGCGGCCTTTTGTGCTTTAGCTACTTGTTTGGCAAAGATCATCATACGGCCTAACAAATCATCATCCAGGTCAAAGAGATAATCAGTTTCCGATTTCGGAACTACCAATGTATGTCCAACCGCCACGGGATTGATATCCAGAAAAGCATAAAATTCTTCATTTTCTGCAATCTTATGGCTGGGTATCTCACCCGCAATTATTTTACTGAATATAGTTGCCATACACGTTTAAATAGAAATATCCAATATCTCGAAACTCATGATACCGGACGGTACCTGAATATCTACGACATCTCCCACTTTCTTTCCCATCAAACCCTGAGCAATAGGGGTACTTACCGAGATCTTACCTTCTTTCAAATTCGCTTCCGAATCTGAAACCAACGTATATGTCATCACGGCATTATTCTTTGTATTCTTAATTTTTACCTTATTTAGAATCTGGACTTCATCTGTCGTTACGCGCGACTCATCGATCAGGCGTGCATTTGAAATCAGGTTCTTTAATTGGGCAAGTTTTGCTTCCATAATACCTTGTGCATCTTTTGCGGCATCATACTCTGCGTTTTCAGACAGATCGCCTTTATCTCTCGCTTCAGCAATCTGAGCCGATATTTCAGGACGCTTTACAGTTTCTAAATAGTTAATCTCGGCTAAAATTTTATTGTAGCCATCTTCTGTCATATAACTAACAGCCATAGTAAATCCTCCTTATAATTTATCAAATTAATGTTCTGTACAATAAAAAAGAATCCCGACTAATAGGCTTAGCCGGAACTCTGAATCACTTTATTTTACTCGCAGCAAAGATATGGTATTCTTTTTATTAAAACAAAAGGTAACAAGTGCTTTATAACATATAGCCAATAAACCCTCCAACTTATCCTGTATGGAAAACATGCGGCGCTCTTTTCTTTGCCAATATAAAATGGAATATGTAATTTTGGTCGTTCAGATATGACTCTATACAATCTAAAATTATAAAACAGTTTATCCATTATGTCAAGAAGCGGAATCAAGAAAGTTATTGTCTTGGGCTCGGGTGCCCTTAAAATCGGACAGGCAGGTGAATTCGACTACTCCGGCTCGCAAGCTTTAAAAGCTTTACGTGAGGAGGGGATCAGTAGCGTACTGCTAAATCCGAACATTGCTACAATCCAAACATCAGAAGGTGTTGCCGATAAGGTTTATTTTCTTCCTATCACTCCTTACTTTGTAGAAGAGGTAATAAAGAAAGAAAAACCGGACGGTATCCTGTTGGCATTCGGTGGACAAACTGCTTTGAATTGCGGTACGGAATTATACACTAACGGTACGTTGGCAAAATATGGTGTAACCGTACTCGGTACATCGGTAGAAGCTATTATGTACACGGAAGACCGCGACTTGTTTGTCAAAAAGTTAGATGAAATCGATATAAAGACGCCCATAAGCCAGGCAGTTGAAAGTATGGACGATGCCGTAGCTGCTGCCAAACGGATTGGTTTTCCTGTTATGATCCGTTCTGCATACGCCCTTGGTGGTTTAGGCAGTGGCATCTGCAAAAATGAAGAAGAACTCCACACGCTCGCAGAAAGCGCTTTTGCTTATTCAAAACAGATATTGGTAGAAGAATCATTAAAAGGTTGGAAAGAGATCGAATTTGAAGTAATCCGTGATAAAAACGACCATTGTTTTACGGTAGTTAGCATGGAAAATGTAGACCCGTTGGGTGTACATACCGGCGAAAGTATTGTTGTTGCTCCTACCTGTTCACTTACGGATGCCGAAATAAACATGTTACAGGAACTATCTATTCAAACTATCCGCCACTTAGGAATTGTGGGTGAGTGTAATATTCAATATGCTTTTAATTCGGAAACCAATGATTATCGTGTTATTGAGGTAAACGCACGTCTTAGCCGTTCCTCGGCATTGGCATCAAAAGCGAGCGGTTATCCGTTGGCATTTGTGGCAGCTAAACTAGCATTAGGATACGGATTGGATGAAATAGGCGAAATTGGAACCCCTAACTCTGCTTATAAAGCACCGGAAGTAGATTATATTATAGTCAAAATACCCCGTTGGGATTTAACGAAATTTGTCGGGGTCAGCCGACAGATCGGTTCGAGTATGAAATCGGTCGGAGAGATTATGTCGATAGGGAAAAGTTTTGAAGAGATTATGCAAAAAGGGCTGCGGATGATCGGTCAGGGCATGCATGGTTTTGTAGGAAACAAGGACCTCAAATTCGATAATCTGGATGAGGAGTTGGAAAACCCGACCGATTTGCGGATTTTCGCTATTGCAGAAGCATTGGAAAAAGGATATACGGTTGATCGTATTTATGAACTGACCAAAATCAATCCCTGGTTCCTCAATGCGCTGAAGAATATAGTTGAATACAGTAAAGTTTTATCTACATACAATAAGATTGAAGACCTCCCTGTAGATGTTATAAAAGAAGCAAAAAGATTAGGTTTTTCCGATTTCCAGATTGCCCGGTTTGTTGAAAACCCTTCCGGTAATATGGAGAAAGAAAATATGCGCGTACGTAGTTTACGTAAAAAGATGGGTATTCTACCAAGTGTTAAGCGTATCAACACGATAGCCTCGGAACATCCGGAACTTACGAACTATCTTTATATGACTTATGATGGTAGTGAACATGATATCCCTTATTATGTGAATGAAAAAAGTGTGGTAATTCTTGGTTCAGGTGCATATCGTATAGGTTCGTCAGTTGAATTCGATTGGTGTTCTGTCAACGCAGCATTGACTACACGGAAACTGGGCTATAAGTCTATCATGATTAATTATAACCCGGAAACCGTATCTACGGATTATGATATGTGCGACCGTTTGTATTTCGATGAACTGTCTTTTGAACGGGTACTGGATGTGATCGACCTTGAGATGCCGAAAGGTGTAGTTGTATCAATGGGTGGACAGATACCAAATAACCTGGCGATGAAGCTTCATCGTCAGAATGTTCCTATACTGGGAACCTCTCCTATCTCCATAGACCGGGCTGAGAATCGTCATAAATTCTCTGCAATGCTGGATACATTACACATTGACCAACCCCAATGGGCGGAGTTAAGCAGTATGGATGAGATTGATGCATTTATAGCTAAGGTTGGTTTCCCTATTTTGATCCGCCCGTCGTATGTATTAAGCGGTGCAGCTATGAATGTTTGCTACACAAAAGAGCAAATGATCGAGTTCCTTGACCTGGCTGCAAAGGTATCCAAAGAGTACCCGGTAGTTGTATCAGAGTTCCTGCAAATGGCTAAAGAAGTTGAATTCGATGCGGTAGCAATGAACGGTGAAGTGGTGGAATATGCGATATCCGAACATATAGAGTTTGCTGGTGTACATTCAGGTGATGCTACATTAGTATTTCCTGCCCAGAAGATTTATTTTGAAACCGCACGTCGTATTAAGAAGATAAGCAAAATGATAGCTAAAGAATTGAATATAAGCGGGCCGTTCAATATTCAGTTTTTAGCGAAGAATAATGATGTAAAAGTTATTGAGTGTAATCTGCGCGCATCGCGGAGTTTCCCGTTTGTATCGAAAGTACTAAAACGGAATTTCATCGAAACAGCTACCCGCATTATGCTGGATGCACCTTATACTAAACCGGATAAAAGTGCTTTCGATATAGATTGGATAGGAGTAAAAGCTTCCCAGTTCTCTTTCGCTCGTTTACATAAAGCTGATCCTATTTTAGGTGTTGATATGAGTTCGACAGGCGAAGTGGGATGTATCGGAGACGATTTTAATGAAGCTTTGCTTTCTGCAATGATCGCTGTAGGGAATAATATACCTAAAAAAAATATTCTGGTATCTTCAGGTGCTGCCAAAAGTAAAGTAGACTTACTGGAACCTTGCCAAATGTTGAATAGTAAAGGATACACAATTTATGCTACCGCGGGAACCGCCCATTTCCTGAATGATAACGGAGTCAAAGCGATCACTGTTTCCTGGCCTGATGAGGAGGGAGAAATGAATATTATGGATATGTTCAGTAAGCATATTTTCGAATTGGTGATAAATATCCCTAAAGACCATACAAAGCGTGAACTTACCAATGGTTATAAAATCAGAAGAGCTGCCATTGACCATAACATACCTCTTATCACGAACGCAAGGTTAGCGGGAGCTTTCATTGATGCTTTTTGCACAATAGGAATTGAAGATATTCAAATAAAAAGTTGGCAAGAATATAAATAATTGATATATTTGTATATATAGGTCTATCCTTAGAGGTAACCATGCGTTACCTCTAAGTGTTTAATATTATGAAAATGGGGATTATTCTCCCAACTCTGTGTATGCGTACTAAGTTATTACCCCTCCTCTCTTTTCTGTTAACTACCTATGCTATTCATGCCACGGTGGTAGAACCTCCGTCTGCTTTCCTTAGAAGATATAATATAACAGATTACCACGCAAGTAGTCAGAACTGGGATTTAGTTGTATCCCCCCAGGGAATCCTATATGTTGCCAATAATTCCGGTTTGTTGACTTTTGATGGAAACACATGGACAACATACGAATTGCCAGATAAATCAACTGTATATCAGGTAACATTATCTGGTGATTCAATTTATACAAGAAGCGAATACTCCTATGGCTACTGGCTTTATAATAATTTGAACCGGCTGGTATATTATCCCGTTGAGAAATTACCCGAACATATAAAATTCAGAAACCATGCGGAGGAGGTTCCCGCTAATTTACCTGATGACATAATTAAACAAAGGCCATCAACATTTGTAACAATTAATGATTTACACTTTATCGGAACCCTTTCAAACGGAATTTATATAACAGATATTGAAGGACATATATTATTACATCTTTCGACGAGGATCGGCCTTCAGGATAATATTGTTTATGCTTTATATGTAGATGAACAATCTCAAACAATATGGGGAGCGTTTGACAATGGCATGATAAGAATAAGCCTGAATCCGGCTTTCAGGTTGTTAGCTACCAGAAGTAGGGTTGGGAAGTTAATCGATGCTGCTTATCATGATAGTATTATTTATATCAAGACAAACACCAATTATTACAGCCGGACTTTGCAAGCAGGAGATTTCTTTCATCTGGCAGATGAAGAAAAAGCAAAACAATATCTAAAGGAAGATGAAAACTACACCAATCTAAAAATAACAGATGTAATCAAAAATGAGAAAATACTCTCCTATTTTCATGATATCGAATATGTTTATCCTGTATCAGAATCATTATACTGGTTTACCAAATCAAATGAAGCCGCATTGTTTTTGATTGAAGGCAATAATATATTCCTAAAATGTCGTGTGCTTTTCAATAATGAATATATGAACCTCGTCATACGGGGTAGACAATTTATACCATTGAATGATACACTTCATCTAGCGGCAACAATGCAAGGTGTACTTTTAATCAATACAAATCAAATGATAAGAAACGAATCCGACAGAGGTTTACCTTTTCGGTTTACACGGATCGAGTATAAAGACGGGACAGGTTTTCATTCTATCTCACCCACTTCCAAAAAAATATCTTTGCCTCATAACTATCAGGAAATCATTGTGCATGCCGGATCATCCGTTTTTAATACAATTAATCAGATTAGTTACAAAATTGACCAGATATCTTCCGACTGGTCGGAATGGCAGCTAAATGGAAAGATTTCATTACTACAATTACCGGAAGGGAAATATACGATGCGTGTTCGGTCGTATGTTCCGAAAGGTGATCTTCCTGAAATATCTTTACTGATAGAAGTGAAATCACCCTGGTATTATTCAACATTTGCTATCGTTATCTATGCTGTTTTACTTTGGATCATTTTACGTATAGGGCTAAACTCTTACCTGAAAAAACAGAAACAAAATGAAGAACAACGGATGCAACAATTAAAAAACGACATGTTGGAGACAGAATTGCAAAATAAAAAAAATGAATTAATGCTTCAAACAACCAATCTTGTACGTAAAAGTAATCTTATTCACACCTTATTAAACGAGCTTGAGCATCAAAAAAACAGTCTGGGAGAAAGATATCCTAATAAAATGTATAACCGTATGCGTTCTTTAATCGAAAATACGTTGGATGATAAAAACGACTGGGTTGCATTTGAATCGTACTTCAATAGTGCCCATCAAAATTTTATTAAGCGGTTCAGCCAGCAATATACGGATATAACCCCCGGAGATATACGGATGTGTTGTTTACTGCGGATGAATTTATCTACTAAAGAAATAGCTTCTTTACTTCATGTTTCTGTTCGTGCCGTCGAACTCAGAAGATATCGTTTGAGGAAACGAATAGGCCTGGAAAGTGATACGAATCTGGTGGAGTTTCTCATTAATTTTTGAAATATTTTATTAGATAGAGTTGTTTGTTCTTTTCTTATTCTCAATATATTACATTCAGCAAACCATAAAATGAGAAAGTGTTGTAGTATCCTTGTGAACCCATTATCTTCATTTGAGAATATTTTGTAGTATTAAAATATTTATTTGTGTGATTTTATTTTATTTTATTTGTTATGGGAAAAGTCCAAAACTTAACTTGATATATATATAGTATGCACACAGAATCATTTAATTAATTGCGAATTATCTCTCCCCACTAATCCTTCGACTTTAATCAGTGTTAAAACATAATAAGCCTTCTGGGCCGATGATATATAGTAAACTACTTTTTTAGTTTTAAAAGGTAAAAAGGTTGTGATTTTCACGTTTGTTATGCTAAATGTTAACTCCTTAAATTTAAATGCCAAAGTTAACCAAAACAAATCTCCCGGTCTCATTGTTGAGGTCGGGAGACTTAATTTTAGGAAATATCCTCTACTATTCCATTTTTCTATAATAACGCAGAGAATAATCCGGTAATAATTCCGGATGAAATATTTTTATCAAATCTTTCAGTAAATAGTCAGGATGAATAGGAAATTCTTCATAGTAAGGAACTTTCCCTGTATTACAGGTATATATGTTTTGCTTCTTAAAAGCATCAAAGTTTTCATAAGGAGTATATTCCTGACGTAGACTTTCATAAGTCATTTCTTCGTCAAAGTTGTATTTGATTAACCAAATATCAGCATGTATGCCCTGTTCGAAAACAGTTTCAAACGCTAATGGTACGCTACCGGCTCCTGAGATATCTTTAAAAATATAATCGGCTCTGGAGTCTTTGAAGAAATGCGCCGCATAACTCTCATTACCAGGAATATACCAAAAAGATCCGTATCGTTTTTCAGACATAACGGTTGGACGGTGAGTTACCGTTGCCGCTAATTCTTTTAATGATTGATAACGCTCTTCTGTTTCACGGAAGATTGAATCGGCTAAAGTCTCTTTTTTGAACAATAAACCGTAGAAACGGCCCCATTCGGCTCGTCCTAACGGAAGTGATTCCATATAATCCGCAGCTTCTATAATGGGTATCCCTAATTTCTCCGCTTGGCCGTAATTACTGTTTTGAAAAGGAGACGCTACAATATACTGTGTTCCTATATCTATCATTTTCTCCACATTGGGGGCTGTAGCCATTCCCAAGTCAATAATTCGTCCGGTGCGTAGTCCTTCCTTAATAGCTGGAGAGTCCATATATTGCGGTTCGCAGACGCCAACAATTTTATCCACTTCTCCTAACTGATCGATAATGGAAGCATGAACCGAGGTATAAACAACAATATCTTTGAGAGGTATCTTTACCACTGTTCCTTTAGGTAGATTTTCCGGTAATTTACTATCCCGATCAACCAATAAATACCGTTGAAGAAGCTTAGTTGTATCCCACGGATCAATTACTTCTACGGATATATAATTATCATACCGTTCTACCGTAAAACCTGTAGCATAACGGATCGAATCGGATATAAATGCCTCAGAAGAAGTTATTTGTTTGCCTGATTGTCCACATGAGACAACCAGACATACGAAAAATAGATAGAAAGCTTGTTTCATTCGATAAATGTTATCCATTTAGCATAATAGCCACCTGTGTCAATACCTTCCCCCACAGATTGCCCTTCCGGACTGAACATATAAAAGGAACTTGTTGCCCCATAAGGAGCTTCTATTATAAAAATTTGTCCGTTAACAGGATTTACAGATATAACAGGAGAACTACTTGGAGAAATTGCGCCCCCATCCTGAACAAAGCTATTACTAATTACATTTTCTGTTTTAGCATCATATTTTATATATGTAATATTAGGGTCTCCCCATTGTCCGTATAAAGTATATATTTCATCATTTACCAATGACATAGAAGTAGCATTTCCCATCGTAGTAACTATATCTGTTTGTCCATCGATACGTTGCAATGTATTTTTCACATCTCCATAATCACCCATAGATATTACATATATATCACCTTGACTATCAGCACTCAGTTGAGTTGGATTGACAATAACTTCAATATCTTTCGTTACCGTTAGCAACTGTTGGTCTATTACTGATACAGTATTAGCATACCCGGTTTCAAAGTCCAGACCTCCTGAGTTAGCCACATATATTTTACCATTTGAAATAGCTAGTTGCTCCGGATAACGTCCTACCGGGATTATTTTATCTACCGATAGTGTCGCTGTATCCAGTACAGCAACAGAATGTCCATAATAATAACTTATGTATATTTTCCCATTGTCCGCCACCATACAACGTGGATTCATAGGTTCAGAAGCTTCCGGCGTAATACTCTGTATTTCTTTGGCATTTTTATCCAATACAGCTATACGGTTTGATTCGGTTACGGTTATATACATTTTTGAACCGTAAATCAACAATTGTTCTGCAGAATCTCCCAAACCTTTACCATTGGCTTTTCTATATACTTCGGATGTTAATTCACCTGTTGCATAATCATAGTAGCTTAAAGAAGCATTATTTGCATCCTGATTACCACAATTTAAAATATAGATACCCATTCCATAAACATCAACTATATTTAGCTGAGTCAATTTGTCCGTTTCACCGGATTCTCC
>DAMCDT010000129.1:0-9887 GCA_032058265.1 Tannerellaceae bacterium | reverse complement strand
AACCTGTTTGATTTATCTACACAAAAAAACCAGTACAACATGTCTGTCCATTCGAAAATCCTGAATATTTTTACTGGCTCTGAATACGATTTTGGAACGACTAAAAAAAATATTTCATATTCTATTTATAATCAGATGAATGGATTGCTTGCTAAGTCTGGTACTTTACCAATAGACGGAGGAACTATTGATTTAATAAGCCAACCTGCAGGAATTTATATATTAAGATTAAATTTAGGTAATAATCTTTATGAGACATATCGCTTTTTATTAAAATAATTGTTCACTTATAAACAAAATAAATATCGCATGTATAAAATCTACCATTTATTCATTATAGGTATTGCTTTGACAGTTGTTTTTACCTGTTGTGGTGAAGGCTTAGCTGACGATCCTAAGGACGATCCTAAGGACGATCCAAAAGAAGAAACAACACTTCCCCCTTCAGCTTCGCCCCATTCCGTAGACAGTATCTTACTCTTGTTGGAAGGAAAATGGGATATAACGTTACAGTGTGGGGGAGTGGTTGGATGTGTCGATATTGATTCCTTATACAGTGTATACACGTTAGATACCTACAGGAGATATAATTTATCCGACTCTCTTCTTTGGGAAAAAAAGATTAAGAGATGGGCCGTTTCAGCACATGGATTCGACCTGGTATCGGATGATGACGAAGTATTATATACCATAGTGGAAATAGTGAATGATACGTTGTACACATCTCAGTTAGAGGGGATTTTTTCATGGACTTCCGTCAGGAGGAAAGAATAACGCCAAATAACAGAGGGAAGTTTCCGTTGGTAACTCAAAAGTGAATATATTCCGATATATTTTCCTCCTTACTTTTATCATCAAAACCCCAGGGTTTTGATGATAAAATCCTTACCTTTTGTAAACAAAACCCCGGGGTTTTGTGGGCAGTGAAACGTTGTGCAGGGCATAAACGTTAAACTAAATGAAACAAAAAGATATTGATCTCATAAGGAAAGAGTTACGTAAGGTATTAGGACATAATTTAACTTTCAGGAAGTTACAGGGATATATCGAACAGTCGAAAGAACCGGTTGCCACCCTGATGCTGGTAGCGCTGATGCTGGGTGACAGCGGGGTGAAAAAGAAGGCCGCCTGGCAGAAATTGAGGAAGCGGTTTTATGCTTTTTACCGGAAGGAAATACTGGCTTATTTTGATTTTTTACCCGAACCGGTTGTGGCCGGCCGCATCGGGGTAAACGATCCGGATGCCTTGTATGCGTCGATGGCTGCCCTGATGAACCAGGGGGTGTTCCTCAAATGTTCATATAACAAGCTGGCAGAAAACCTATTACTTATTTTTAGCCTCAAGGGTACGTTGCCTACCATATCGCATAAACTAAAAAACAGCGTAGATGATTAATTTTTTTTAACTGTCGGAAAAGTTCTTAAAAAACCCCGGAAAAGTAGGATTTTATAATTAATAACCTCCTTGTTTACAGCGTTTTCACTGTTAAAAAATCCTGCTTTTTCCGGGTTTGTGAAAACGCCTTCCCCGATCGTATCTTTGTCGTATGGAAAAAACAATCTCTTTTCTGAAATTTCTAAAAGCCTTTTTTTATTATTTCTAAGAGAATATTCTTTCTATATTAAAGAGCTGTTTCACCAAGTGTTCGTCAAGTGTTCGCGAACCCCTCTATAGACTGCACTATATACGGCTTTTACTGTTTCACTAGTTGTTTCAAGAGATGTTTCACAAAATATTATTTTAACTAAATAGCTTAATATGAGAAAATTAAATGATTTTTCTAATGAAATGGCCAAACCGGATTACGGAAAGTCATTTCTACGGTTGCCGCGTAAGGTTTTACAACGGTTGTATGGTAAAGATGATTGGGAAAAGCAGTTAGGCTGGCTTTATATTACGCTCATCATTCACGCTTTCCATTCCGACGGATATGTTTTACTCAATGGTGAAAGGGTAAGTTGCTGCCGGGGAGAGTTTGTAAGCAGTTTACGCAAACTGGCGGAATTAACAAAACTATCTTATAGCACAATAAAAAGGCTTTTAGAGAGGCTAAAGTTGGAGCAGTTAGTCCGCCTGATACCGGTAAAAGGGGGAACGCGTATCCAGATTATCGGATATAACGAAATAACGTACTCGCAGAAAAGAACCGGGCAACCTGATATTCAACTGACAGCAGCCCAGTCGATGGCGGCGTATGAAGAGCGATTAAAAAGAGGATTTATTTAAATCAAAACCTATCGAATATGTCTGACCTTTTAACCAAACAAACAGAAGAAGCGCTGGTATGCTCTTTGCTGATGAAACAAAGTAATCTGCCTGATGTGGCGGGATGGTTACTGCCCGGGATGTTTGAATCGCCTGAGCTGGCGTTTATCTACTCGGCTATTCTGGCGCAATATGAACGGGGAATTAAGCCCGACCTGATCACCACTGACAATGAAATGAAGCGGATAGACAGCGGCAGGTATGAAGCGATGGACGGTACGGCTTTTCTTTCTTCCTCCCTTTTACGTATCCGTCATAGCGGCAATGTAACGACGTATGCCGAAGAGGTAAAGCGGCTGTACTTGCTCCGGAGCCTGGAGAAATTGTTTACTGCCTCGAAGGCAAAAGCGTCGCAGCCGGAAACGGATTGTAGCGCGCTGATAAACGAAACGGAACAGGCCTTGCTTGACATACGCCAATTGCAAATGAAAGGTACCAAACAGATGGATGCGGCGTCTGAACTGGTGAAAAACACACTCGATTACCATATCAGGCGGATGGAGCAAGGGCAGGATGCCGGGCGTATAATGACGGGAATAGACGAATTTGATGCTATTGTGGGAGGTATGCATGCCGGTGAATTAATCGTAGGAGCCGGAAGGCCGGGCGACGGTAAATCGGCGGTAGCTATACAGGTTGCCATCAACGCGGCTATGAAGAAGAAACGGGTTTGCTTCTTCAGCCTCGAGATGACGGATATACAGATCATGAACCGTTTGTTTGCCGGGCATGCCGGTATCCATCCTATGCGGCTGCGTGAGTCGAAGCTCGAACAGACGGATCTGGAAAAGATGCAAAATCTGGGGAAGTCGTGGAAAGATCTTTCTTTTTACCTCGATTATACGGTTGCCAATAGCGTGGAGAATATACGCGCGCAGGTAATCTTCCAACGGAAACGAATGGGATGCGACCTGGTGGTTGTCGATTATCTGCATCTTCTGGAGAGTAAACAGAGGAAAGGGGAAAACCTGGAACAAGCCATCGCGCGCAATATACGGGCCTTGAAGAACCTGTCGAAAGAAGCGGATTGCCCCGTACTGGTTCTCTCGCAGATGAACCGTGCCAGCGAGACACGTCCCGACAAAGCGCACATGCCTATCCTGAGCGACCTGCGTGATTCGGGTACCATCGAACAGGTGGCCGACTGTGTATTCTTTGTTTACCGCCCGGAAAGGCATGGTATCACCAAAGATGAAGTGACGGGAGAAGACTTGACCAATTCCGGCAAACTGATCATTGTGAAGAACCGTAACGGAGGAATCGGCTCCGCCCGTTTCCGCCATAACGAATCGTTTACCCAAATTACTAAATGGTAGAGATATGGATAGCAGGAAGGTTAAGGAAGCGCAGTGTATCAGTAAGGTCATCGGAAAGTATGTTCCGTTGCAGATAAAAGGAGGGAAGGGGTATGGTTTATGCCCTTTCCATGACGACCACCATCCTTCACTGGTTGTCGACCTGAAGAAACAACATTTTGTTTGTTATGCCTGCGGAACGAAAGGGGATGTCTTTTCTTTTATTCAACAGATAGAAAAGTGTACATTTTTCGAAGCGCTTCAACATTTATCAAAAGATATTTTGATTGATAATGACAGTAAAAGATATAATTCAATTAAAATAAATAAATCTATTCAATCGAATACTAATAAAACAGTAAATAAATATGATGATAAAAATATTCAATATAAAAATAATCTATTTTTAAAATCATTAATGCCTTATATATCAAAAAATAAAGATTTAATACAAACCTATCTTTCTTTTGAAGTAGGACTCTCCAATGTATTATCAAAAGATAATTTAAAAACAATGGATAATCGTATCATATTTCCTATCAGAAATGATGATAATTATTTAGTTGGATTTGCTGCTCGTAGAATTGATAATGATGCTATTGTTAATAGTGATAAAATAAATGATAATCATACTGTAATTGATGATAATATAAAACAATCGCCTAAATATATCAATAGTTCGTTAGCTGACGGCTATAAAAAGAGTGAAACGCTTTACGCCCTTCACCGCGCTAAAAATGTAATCCGTGAGACAGGAGAAGTCTACCTGACCGAGGGATACAAAGATGCTTTGGCCATGCACGCGGCAGGATTTACCAATACAGTAGCCATCTGCGGAACAACATTGACGGACGGGCAGTTGCAATTACTGAAGAAATGCCGCGCCGACAAAGTGTACGTCTTGTTAGACGCCGACCAGGCCGGTATAGAAGCAACAGATAAGATAATACTTTTGTTCGGGAAAGAAGGAATAGAAGCTGTTCCTGTCTGTTTGCCCGAAGGCGAAGATCCGGATAGCTTTTTCTGCCGGATAGGATGTGATGCTTTCAAGGAGTACATAAAAGAAGCTTCTCCCGAAAGAACCACAAAGGAGAAGCTTCTAAACCAAAACCAAAACTACGGTTCGACCCGTATGAATGAAAAATATGTATGTGAGACACTGTTACAATCTATTATACGCGACTTAAACCGTGAATATAAGCGGTCTGTTCATGCGAAAGAGCGCTGTTATTTGTCTGGTCGCCTTCTGTTTTATTTGAATCAGTACTCGGAAGTATCACAAGCTCTCGACCGCCCGGGGGCTTTGTAAATAACTGCGAGTGTTTTCTTAAGTAAGAGGACAATCTTCACAGACTATCCTCTTAATGAAAACTAAAACTTCTTTTCGGAAAAATCATTTCATGAAAAATCCAATAGTTATAAAACTGTTGTCAAATATATGAAATTGTATTGTCATTATTTTGAAAAATGTTTTCTGATTACGAAATTTTGAATTTTAATTTTTCTGTTTTTCGAACACTCAGACTTGTTTTGCGTCCATTCGTTTCGTTACGCGGCCATAGATGATCAGGGCAAAGGCGGAAATCAAAGCAATCGCGCCGAAGTAGTACCAAATATAGTGTGCGTTGGATGCTGGGGCAGCCCATTCTTCACGGGAAGAAAAGAGGGCAGGTTCGGGGCAGTATTTATTCAAGAGGTAACCGGATAATCCGAAACCGAACAGGGAAGAAAGGAACGAATGGAGGTGGCTGAATCCCAAATACAGCCCTTCTTCTCCTTTGGGCGCCTGAAGGGAGAAATACTCCAGGAAACGGGGTGAGATAAATGTTTCGGCAAGTCCCTGGAACACGATACCGACCACCATCATAAAGGCTACCGGATGCATTCCCAGGATGGTCTGGTTCGGATCGAGCACATTGTCATAAGCCATGCATAAGGCTGAAACGGGCATGATAAACATCCCCACCGTCATGGAAGTCAATGCCGTCCGTTTACTCATAAGCTGCGTGACGAGATTGACGGTCAGCACCACGACCAGCGGATTCACATTGGCATACCACGAAGGCGATGCTCCTTCTCCGGCCAGGCGGAGTACGTATTTCGGCATAGTGGCATACAACTGATGCTGAACCATCCAGAACCCGGTGATAATGATGATCAGGGTAATGAGGCGTCCGTTGGTACATACTTTGATCAGGGCTGTCCATATCTGGCGGAACGACTTACCTTCTCCCGCTGTCTGGGCGCTTTTGTATAAGAAGAATATAGCGATCAGGGCAAGGAACGTCATGGTCGCTGAGAAATAGTTCAGGGTGATTAACCCTTCGTTGCCCATTGCTTCACGCAGAGGTTTTACGATCGTTTTTCCGGAAAACGATCCGATATTCACCATCGAATAAAAGATCGAGAAGCCTTTCGCGCGGTTCTCAGGCGTTGTTTCTTTTGCAACGGTACCGGATATCACACTTTTGATAAAAGAGCCTCCGATCACGATTAAAGCCATAATCGGAAGGATTCCGTACCGTACATTGCTTTCCAGTAAACCGGTGAATTTGGTTGTCATGGTATATTCAACCAGTCCGGCAGACTCTAAAAGGGTAGGGAAGATACCGAGTCCGGCATATCCCAGGGTAAGTAGTGAAAAGGCCAGCAACATCGAATTGCGGAAACCAATCTTATCGGCTAATGCTCCCGCGAAGGTGGGAAGTAAGTATAAACAGGCGGAAAATACCCCGGCAATCGTGGCAGCCTGTATGTCATTAAATCCGAGGATACGGCTAAGGTACAAGGTTATAACAATAAATACGCCGTAATAAGCCGCGCGTTCAAAAAGTTCGACAACGTTCGCGACCCAGAAGGCTTTGCTCCATTTAGTTTTTGTGTTATTCATTGGCTTGAAATAGAATGTTTAAATAAAAGGTATTCTTCTGAATACCTTTTATTTATAATAATCAAGAAAAATCTTTAATTGCATCCGCAAAGTGTCGGGATCAGGTTACGGTCGCCGTAGGCATTGTCTACGCGTGCCACGTTCACCCAGAACTTGCAGTCGTGCAACCATTCCAGCGGGAAAGCTGCTTTGCTGCGCGGATATTCATGTTTCCATTCGTCGCCGGATACTTCGTATTCAGGATGCGGAGCGTTCTTCAGGACATTATCTTCCTTAGAGGCTTTGCCTTCTTCCACTTCTTTGATCTCTTTCCATATACAGTCGAGCACTTCGAGGAAGCGGTCGAGTTCGGCTTTGCTTTCACTCTCGGTAGGTTCGATCATTAATGTTCCATGGACAGGGAAGGAAAGGGTAGGAGCATGGTAACCGAAGTCCATCAGGCGTTTGGCGATATCTCCTTCATCGATACCTGAACGTTCCTTGACGGTACGGCATTCTAAGATCAGCTCATGGCCGACACGTCCGGTTTTTCCTGTATAAACAATTCCATACGTATCTTTCAACTTAGCAGCCAGGTAGTTTGCATTCAGGATGGCTATTTTAGTTGACAGAGTCAATCCTTCCGTTCCCAACAGGCGGATATAGGCATAGGTGATCGATAAGATACCTGCGCTGCCGTAAGGAGCCGCTGCAACCGTATTGAGTTCGCTTCCCCAAGCGATCGGGTGAGAAGGCAGGAAGGGCACTAAATGAGCCGCTACGCCGATGGGGCCTACGCCCGGTCCGCCACCTCCGTGAGGAGAAGCAAATGTCTTATGCAGGTTTAAATGGCATACATCCGCGCCTATAAAGCCGGGATTTGTCAATCCTACCTGCGCGTTCATATTGGCGCCGTCCATATATACCTGCGCTCCATACGCGTGGATAATGTCGCACATCTCCTTGATGTCGGCTTCAAATATACCGTGGGTAGACGGATAAGTGATCATGGTCGCAGCCAGGTTGTCTTTGTTTGCTTCGGCTTTCTCGCGGAAGTCTTGTAAATCGATATTACCATGTTCGTCCGTTTTCACCGTTACGGTTGAATAACCGCACTGGATGGCGCTGGCAGGGTTCGTGCCATGTGCTGAAGCAGGAAGCAATACGATATTACGGTGACCTTGTCCGATACTTTCCAGATAAGCCCGGATCACACGAAGCCCGGCGTATTCTCCGGAAGCTCCCGAATTAGGCTGGAAGCTGATTCCTTTGAAGCCTGTAATTTCAGCTAAATAAGAAGAAAGGTTTTCGATTAATTCCTTGTAACCTTCTGTCTGGTCTTCCGGAGCATAGGGATGAATGTTCTGGAATTCCGGACGGCTTAGGGCAAACAACTCGGATGCCGCATTCAGCTTCATCGTACATGATCCCAGTGAGATCATTGAATGAGCAAGGGAGATGTCACGACGTCCCAGACGGGTGATATATCTCATTAGTTCTGTTTCCGTACGATATATTTTGAATACATCCTGTTGTAGGAACTCGGATGTGCGGGCAAATTTCTTATCGAAATAGGTTTTAATAGGAATGGATTTCTCCAACATATAATCTTTTCCGGCAGCTCCGGCAAAGATGTACAATAGTACGCCTATATCGGTAGACTGAGTGGTTTCGTCGATGCTGATACCCACCTGTCCGGCTTCGAAATAACGTAAGTTGACCTTACATTCCAGAGCGATCTCACGCAGTACATTCACCGATACGTTTGCGGGAAGCTCGATCATTAATGTATCGAAAAAGTCTTTATTGACTTGTTTATATCCTAAGCCGGTAAGTTCTTCCGCAAGGAAACCTGCATGGGCATGGATACGGTTGGCGATATCTTTCAAGCCGTCTGCGCCATGATACACGGCGTAGAAGCCCGACATCGTAGCTAGTAAAGCCTGTGCCGTACATATATTGGAAGTCGCTTTTTCGCGTTTGATATGTTGTTCACGTGTCTGCAAAGCCAAGCGATAAGCTGGATGGTCGTAAGCATCTTTGGAGATACCGATGATACGTCCGGGGATAGCCCGTTTGTAATCGTCTTTTGTCGCCATATATCCGGCAGAAGGGCCGCCATAATACATGGGGATACCGAAACGTTGGGCGGAACCGAAAACGACATCCGCTCCCCATTCTCCCGGAGGAGTCAGGACAACAAGGCTCATCAGGTCGGCAGCAACTCCAACGCGTACACCGTTCTCATTGGCACGTTGTACAAATTCTTTATAATCTTCAATAGAGCCGTTTGCGTTCGGATATTGTATGATCGCGGCAAAGACATCTTCCGTGAATTTAAACGTCTTGTAATCGCCTGTAACTACCTTAATTCCCTGCGGCCCCATCCGTGTATGGACAACAGCCAATGTGGATTCATAAACGCCGTTGTCGACAAACAGGGTATTCGCTTCTGCCTTTACCTGCGCGCGGCTACGGGTTCCGTGGAACATGGTAGCTGTTTCGGCAGCAGCAGTCGCTTCGTCTAATAACGAACAGTTGGTCAGCGGTAAACCGGTCAGTTCGCAGATAACGGTCTGGAAATTCAGCAAAGCTTCCAAACGTCCCTGCGATACTTCAGCCTGATAAGGCGTATAAGAAGTGTACCATACCGGATTTTCCAATACATTCCGTTGGATAGGAGCAGGGCAGATCGTGTCATACCAACCCATTCCGATATAGGAAGTAAAGATTTGGTTCTTAGAAGCCAGTTCAGAGATGTGTTCGGCATATTCCCTTTCAGTCATAGGTTCAGGAAGATTCAGTGATTGGCTTAAGCGAATGTTTGAAGGGATTGTCTGGTCGATCAGTTGGTCTAATGACTGTACTCCAACTGTTTCCAGCATAGAGGGAATTTGCTCTTCAGCAATCCCTACATGGCGATTAACGAATTTATTTGTGTCCATAGCATTATATTATGTATAAAAAGAATAATCTACAAAAATGGGTTGTTTAAACTTTCCTCAATGACGTTTGTTTCCGGCCCATGCCCCGGATATAAAATAGTTTCGTCCGGCAAAGATAATATTTTATCTTTGATTGCCGCAATTAAAACCTCCTGGGTTCCTCCCCAAAGGTCGGATCTGCCGATACTTCTGTTGAATATGACATCCCCTACTATGGCGAAGCCGTTTTTCTTGTTATAATATACCAGGCTTCCCGGAGAATGTCCCGGTACCAATAAAGCAGTCAGTTCAGAATTTCCGAATTTAATCACATCATTACCTACGATATATTTTTCCACCGGAATCGTTTGAATCCTGTCCTGCAAACCAAAAAGGGCGGCCTGTTCCTGCGCGGGAGGGAGGTTTTCGACATCCGCTTTATGCGCCATCGGTTTTAACCCGTATGTCCGGTTGGCAAATTCATTTCCAAAAACATGATCCAAGTGCAAATGAGTACAGAGCAAATGTTTGAC
>DAMCDT010000128.1:0-9961 GCA_032058265.1 Tannerellaceae bacterium | reverse complement strand
ATTTAACACAAGGATAATAAGAAAGTACATGTCTGTATGTTTTAAAAATCAAAAAATAACAATTGCTATTTATATTTTGTGGAAATACATAACCAAACTCCATTTTTTTTGTATATTTACGCCGAAAACTTATTAATTAATTATTGGTATATACTCTATTTATTAACTTTAACACAAAAGTAACTTTATGAAATTATTGTATGTTCAGGAACATCTTGCCTGTAAAAATTATGTTTCAGATTTCCACATTGGATTTAGTATTAATGAAGAAAAGCAGGGTAATAAGCTTCAATTCGATGACAAATATTTTAATTATCTGATTTTTATTTTGGAAGGCGAACTTATGATCTCCTGTAATGAGTTCAGGAATCATTTATGCGTAGGAGGCGAAATGGTATTTATCGCTCAGGATTCGGACGCCTTTGTGGAAACGATAACAGATGCTAAATTTATACTTTTAAGTTTTGATAATCAATTTACTTTATGCGACCAGCTCACACTAGAATCACTAAAAGAATATGACAGGAAACCGTCTGTCTTTAATAAAATAGATATTCGCCCGCCATTACAATCTGTACTTGACAGTGTCATGTTCTATTTAGGACACAAAATCCAATGCAAGCATTTACATTCAATTAAACAAAAAGAAGTATTCCTTATATTAAGAGCCTTTTATACAAAAGAAGAAATTGCCCGTTTCTTAGCTCCGATGTTGAACAAGAACCTTGACTTTAAAGCATTCGTATTGCAACATTACCAGGAAGTCAAAACAGTAGAAGAACTTGCCAGCATGTGCCAGATGTCGGTACGCTCATTCAACAGGAAATTCAACGATTACTTTGAAGATTCTCCTTATAGTTGGATGCTGAAACAGAAATCACGCCATATAAAAACACGGTTAGCTGATGGTAAAACTACTTTCAGTACAATTATTAAGGATTACGGGTTCAGTTCACCTGCTCATTTTACAACTTACTGTAAAAAGCACTTTGGCCAAAGCCCTTCTAAGTTACGGAAACAGTTGGTAGCTGAAAATTATTAATTACTGTTATTTAAAGAGAAGAAAAATCGTTGGTTTTTTATTTAAATCAGGTATTTTTCCGTTCCATTCTTTCATTGTTCGTGTCCGGATAAACTCATTATCACAGGTGATATCAGACGCGATGCAAAGTTTTGTTGCCTGACGGCAGGTGCGTATAAACTCTTCTGCTAATTTATTATTACGGTAAGGAGTCTCGATGAATATTTGTGTCTGATGTTCGGCATAGATCCGGTTTTCCAGTTTCCTGATCATTTGGGTTCTTTCCGTTGAATCAATGGGAAGATAACCATTAAAGGCAAAACTTTGTCCGTTGAAACCGGATGCCATTAAGGCCATAAGTATGGAAGATGGCCCCACTAATGGAACAATGGGATAGCCTTTGCGTTGTGCTATGGATACTATATCCGCTCCCGGATCAGCAATAGCAGGGCAACCTGCTTCTGAGATCACGCCAAGATGTTCCCCTTTTGCTAAAGGTGTCAGGTGTCCTGCGATTTCTTCAGGAGAGGTATGTTTGTTTAATTCGTAGAAAGTTAGGTCATCTATATTGATCGACGGTTCCGTTTTCTTAAGGAAACGGCGGGCAGTACGTATATTCTCAACTACAAAATACTTGATCTGCACAATGATGTCGTGGTTATAATCAGGCAGGACTTTACGGTGTTCGGTATCACCTAACGTAACAGGTATAAGGAAAAGCGATGCTTGCATTCGGATTCTTTTCTGCAAAAGTACTATTTTTGTACCAAACAAGCCGAATGTGATGATACTTCCTCCAGACTTTATTTCCAGGACAAGTAATTTGTTAGGTCATGACTATCCGTTATTGGAGTCTGCTTTAAAGACAGAATCTCATGTAAGTATACGCATGAATCAAGCTAAAGCGGTAGATATCCAATTGAATGACACTGTTGCGTGGTGTAATAGTGGGTACTATCTTCCGGAAAGGCTTTCATTTACCTTTGATCCGTTATTCCATGCCGGCGCCTATTATGTGCAGGAAGCATCCTCCATGTTCTTGGAGCAGGCAATAAAGACATATATTAAAGAACCTGTTACGTGTTTAGACCTTTGTGCTGCTCCAGGCGGAAAATCTACACATCTATTAAGTGTGCTTCCAACTGATAGTTTGTTGGTCAGTAATGAAGTGATTCGTTCACGTAGTAATATATTATTGGAAAATATTACAAAGTGGGGAAACCCAAATACAATCGTTACAAATAACGATCCCAGAGATATCGGTAAACTGACGCATTTGTTTGATCTGATTGTAACGGATGTCCCTTGCTCAGGAGAAGGAATGTTTCGTAAGGACAAAGATAGTATCGGGGAATGGAGTGTTGCCAATGTGAATCTATGCGCAGAACGGCAACGCCGTATAATCTCTGATATCTGGAAAGCTTTGAAACCGGGAGGACTATTGATATACAGTACATGTACTTATAATACAGAAGAAAATGAAGATAATATCCATTTTATTATAAATGAACTAGGAGCGGAGGCAATGTCGGTTCCCATCCAAAAAGACTGGAAAATAACCGGCGCTTTGAAATACGATTATCCGGTGTATCGATTCTTCCCGCATAAAACAAAAGGAGAAGGTTTATTTATGGCTGTTTTAAGGAAAACGGAACAGGGTGCAGATGTTTTAAACAATAGAAGGAAATTCAAAAAAGATAACAGGAAACCGCCTGCTGTTCCTTCAGAAATAAATAATTGGCTGCTTCAATCAGGGAAGTATCAGGTTGAAATGAATAATTCTATGGTGAATGCCTTTCCTGCTGAACATCTTGATACATACCGTCTGTTAAAGGATCAATTGCGGGTAATCTCTGCCGGAATTAATGTGGGCGAAATAAAAGGAAAAGACATTATACCTGACCAATCATTAGCAATGAATGCCGCCCTAGACAAACAGGCCTTTACGAATACTGAATTAAGTTGGGAAGAAGCAGTAAAATATTTGAAAAAAGAAACACTTAATCTTCCGGAAACTATTTCAAAAGGATATGTGTTAGTGTCCTATAAAGGATTACCATTGGGTTTTTTGAAACAGTTGGGAAACCGCGCGAATAATTTATATCCGCAGGAATGGCGTATCCGGACAGGATATTTACCCGATAGGATCATAACATTAGATTATCAATATATTAAATGATGCAGAATACTTTTATAAGTATTGATGGTTACTTATAAAGTAACGTACGTCAGTTTTATAAATTATCATTTGATAATTTCCCGTTTGTATTATCAGAATGCTTTATTACCTTTACCAAACTAAATCTGACAAATGAAATGTTCGGTGTGATTCAGATACAGGCAATAGTTGGTACTATCTTTTTCATATTATATTGCATCACTATTCTTGGGTTGGTATTGGTTATTATTACAGAAAACCGGAATCCGTTAAAAACCATCCCCTGGGTTATTGTATTAATAATGTTGCCTGGATTAGGTTTGGTATTTTACTTTTTTTTCGGTCAGGATAACCGCAAACAGCGTATCATATCACGGCGGACATATAGGCGAATAATGAGGCTTCCTCAACGAGGTGAAGTGCATCAGGATGCCTGTGTTGTTCCTGATCAATATAAGCCTTTGTCTACCCTGATGGGTTATAATAACCAATGCTCCCTCTTGTATGGAAGTAAAATCGATATTTACACAAACGGAACAACTAAATTTGAAGCTTTATTAGAAGAACTTACAAAAGCTACCCACCATATACATCTGCAATATTATATCTTTCTGGACGATGAAATAGGTAATAAAGTAAAGGATGTATTGATAGACAAAGCAAAAGAGGGGGTGGAGGTACGCGTCTTGTACGATGATGTAGGGAGCTGGAATGTCAAGGAAAGCTTTTTTAAAGAGATGAAAGCTGCGGGAATTGAGGTCTATCCTTTCCTGAAGGTAGCCTTCCCTATATTTACCAGTAAAGTAAATTACAGAAATCACCGTAAAGTAGTTGTTATCGATGGTAAAGTCGGCTTTATGGGTGGGATGAATATTGCCGACAGATATAATAAAGGAATTTCCTGGGGAACATGGCGTGATACGCATTTCAAAATTGTAGGGAAAGGTGTGCATGGTTTACAGTCTGCGTTTCTGATAGACTGGTATGTAGTAAGTAAAAAGCTTTTAAATAATAAGATATACTATCCGAAAGCGGAAGTATACGGTGATAATATCATGCAGGTATTGACAAGCGGCCCGACCGGTCAATGGAGGACTTTATTGCAAGCTATTATCTTCATTGTCGCGAACGCCAAGAAATATATCTACATACAAACTCCTTACTTTTTGCCGACGGAAGGATTGAACCAGGCTTTGCAAACGGCGGCTTTAGGCGGTGTGGATGTCCGGTTGATGCTACCTAAACGGTCGGATACCAAAACAGCCAACATGGCTTCTCACTCTTTTATTGACGATATGGTTAAGGCAGGTGCCAAGGTTTACTTTTATGAGCCGGGATTTTTACACGCTAAATTAGTAGTGTCAGACGACCTGATTACATGCATTGGTTCTGCGAATATGGACTTTCGTAGCTTTGAACATAATTTTGAGATCAATGCATTTGTTTATCAGTCGGAGTTTGCTATCCGTATGAGGAAAGTATTTCAGTATGATATGCACAATAGTGAGAAAATAGTCGCCTCCCGTTGGTTGAAACGTCCTATAAAACAACGTTTGGCAGAGTCTTTTATGCGTCTTTTTTCTCCTCTTCTTTAATGAAAATACTGAAGTTTACCGACCCGTATACACGTCGTTGATTAAAGTATGGTAAAGAAGAAAAATCGTATTCTTTCGGATGTTCCATGACAAATATACCGCTATCCTTAAGTAGTTCTTTGTTGAGAATCAGGGAAGGGATTTGATCCAGCTTTTTTAAACTATAAGGTGGATCGGCAAATATAATGTCAAAACTATTCTTCCATGCTGATTGGATATATCGAAAGACATCTCCACGTATGAGTTGAAGGTCATCCGTCTTTAACTCTTTCGCTACTTTAAGGATAAAGGAAATGTGGGATTTTTCTTGCTCTACGGCAACAACGCTTTGACAACCACGCGACAGCAATTCAAAGGATATGCTTCCCGTACCGGCAAACAAGTCTAAAGCATCCAATCCTTCGAAATCAATCAGGTTAGACAGCACATTGAATAGGTTCTCTTTCGCAAAATCCGTAGTAGGACGGGCATGGAAAGTGTTCGGGACATCAAACCTACGCCTTCCGTATTTGCCACTTATTATTCGCATACAGACGCTAGTATTAAATCCATGGGAGCCTGAAGAATTTCTCCTCCTAATAAATAAGCTTCAGACGGAATCTCAATAGGTCCTATATCATGGATATAAACTTGTAAAGATTGGGTTATCTTATTGCATATCATGATATCCCCTGATAAAGAAAGCCTGTCATATAATTGGTTAAAGCCTGTTTGTTTCCATGCATACATTATATAATATAGAATATCATCTACCTGGTCAAAGAAAAAAGAATTCATAAATACTAAATTACCTTCTGTAAAGCATGAAATATCAATAAAGTTACGATGGATAACAACATTCATCCGGTTGGGTTTATCTGCCATGCTTTGTTTCTTTAATATCGTCAGTTGGGGTAAGACGTGATGATAAAAGCTTGGATTGATTAACGAGCGGAAACAAAACTCATATACATCTTCATTCATGCCGTATACAATTTCAATCTGATTGGTGTCAGACGCATTACTCAAGCTCCGCTTTTCATGATTCACAAAAACAAACGATAATAATTGCATTTGATGTTTATCCTGCTTCATTTCGTCCGGCATTAATGTGTATTCAGGGGATACGTATAAAACAGATGACTTTTTGTATGGCCAGACAATGAATTCGTTTGTAAAAAAGAATTCTTTCAATGAAGCGATATACGGTACCTTACGGTCGAACTCTAACTCCCTGAAAAAGAAGCTTTGCCCTTCAGATGGATTGTATGCAGAAAAAGAAAGTCCACCCGACCAAAGCCGGATGGACATAATATATTTTCCAGAATTTTCAATAGTCAGTGTCTCAGGGATACTGATCGTCATGGCTATCGAAAATTATTCCCAGTTACCTGCGTTGTTATTAATTTCAGTTAGGGAACCAACGCGTAGTCCTGGGTATTTTTCTGTTTTTTCTGCTTTATCTTTCAAATTGAATACTAATTGCTTGTCAAGGTCGCCCAAATAATCATCATACTTAACACCTGCTTCAAATACTTTAATAGTATATCCTGAACCGGAAGTTAAAGTAGCAGTATCCATGTTGAATTGAACTTGTGTCCCCGGAACATAACGTAAATCATTTGCATTGAAATCTTTGCCGAATAAAGTATCTTTAGCAAGTACCCATGATGTGTCACGTTTGATAATACCTTTTTTAACTGCTTCCTGTTCAGTCATTCCTGATTCTAATTGTTCATCTGTTAAAACACCTTCTTTAACTAAAAAAGGAATTTTTTCTTCGTTAAGAAACTTAGCTAATTCATCGAAATTAGCAGCATTAACTTTATGAATGTTCTTGTATTCAATCTGAGCTTTACGAATATCAATTAAGCGAGCGATAATAGCTTTTTCCCGCTTCTCTTTCTCTTCATTAAACTCAATTGGGTTCATAATGCTTCTAACGCACATATAAACCAACAGCAAAACTGCAGCAACAAGTAAAACTTTCAATGTAACTTTCATGGTGTGTATTGTTTTTTTAATTTATTTCGTTCGGCAAATTTAAAAAAGAATCTTTAATACGCTACTTTTATAAGGAAAATTATTGTAAACAAAATGATAAATAACTATTTGACCAGCCAAATTCTGCAAAATTTTAAATATAACCCGACAGAAGATCAAATTTCTGCCATGCAGATATTGTCTGATTTTTTGTTATCCCATTACGAAAATTCACTTTTGCTATTAAAGGGATATGCCGGAACGGGGAAAACTTCCCTTGTGGGCTCCTTAGTAAAAACACTGACTGATTTGAAACAAAAAACGGTATTACTCGCTCCAACAGGCCGGGCGGCAAAAGTGTTTTCCGGCTATGCAGGCCATAAAGCATTTACTATTCATAAGAAGATATACAGGCAAAAAGCTTTCTCCAATGAACCCACGGGATTTTTACCCGCCGATAATCTTCATAAAGATACTATCTTTATTGTCGATGAGGCATCAATGGTTTCCAATCAGGGATTAGATTCTTTTCAGTTTGGTACAGGAAGATTGTTGGACGATCTGATCCAGTATGTTTATTCCGGTGAGAATTGCCGGTTAATAATGATGGGAGATGAAGCCCAGTTACCTCCTGTAATGCAAACCGAAAGTCCTGCCCTTAATAAAGAGATCCTTCGTGGATATAACCTGGATGTTATTGAAATAATCCTTACGCAAGTGGTAAGACAGACAGAAGATTCAGGTATTTTATATAATGCGACTTATTTACGTAATGCTCTCCGTAAGAACATGGTTGATATATTCCCTAAACTACGGTTAAAGGATTTTATAGATTTCAGGAAAATAAACGGAGATGAACTTATCGAGGGGATTGCTTCCGCTTATCAAAAAGACGGAATAGAAGAAACAATGATCATAGTCCGTTCAAATAAAAGAGCCGTTGTCTATAATAATGGTATAAGGAATCGTATCCTATATCGTGAAGAAGAGCTATCGTCAGGAGACAGGCTAATGGTTGCCAAGAATAACTATTACTGGACAACGGATAATCAGGAGATCGATTTTATAGCGAATGGAGATATCGCCCAGGTTATACGTGTCAAAGGTGATACGGAATTATACGGATTCCGTTTTGCTGACGTCACTGTCCGTTTTCAGGATTATGATGTGGAAATGGATATAAAGATATTACTCGATACCTTACAAACCGAATCGGCATCATTATCCAAGGAGATGAATGATAAACTCTTCTATGCAGTGTTGGAAGATTATCAGGATATAGCAACTAAAGCCGGAAAGCTAAAAAAGATGAAGGTCGATCCTTATTATAATGTTGTTCAGGTAAAATATGCTTATGCCGTAACTTGCCATAAAGCGCAGGGAGGGCAATGGACAAATGTCTTTCTGGATATAGGGTATGTATCGGATAATATGATGGGAGAGGATTTCTACCGCTGGTTGTATACAGCCATAACCCGGGCAACCGAACGAATATACCTGGTAAATCTGCCGGATACATTTGTTGAATAGTTTTTAAATATCAAAAAGAAATACAATAAGAGAGCAGGATAATACTTTTCGGCTAGATACTTCCGTTAACAATTAAAGAAATACCTATATTTGTTGCGTACATAATTATGAATACGATATGTCAAACAAAGAGAAGATTGATTATCTGATATTAGATCTAAGAGAACTGGAGCAATTAGTAGCAAGTATGCGGGACGCAGAAGTTTACCCGGTTTCTTTTTTTAGTAAGACATTCGACTTAACTCATAAGATACTCACCGACCTTCATAAATTGGAAAACGATCAGATTGAAGTGCTCCGCAAACAAATGGAGGAGCATCATTCTTTAATAAAAGATATTCAGATATCCAAAGCACAGGAGCAACCTATACTTCCTGCCGAACCGCAAAATGAATATGAGTTGGCGATGGATGAAGTAGAAGTTGAAACCGAGCCGGAAGCCGAAGAGGTGATTGAATCGAAGCAAGAGATAATACCTCCATCACCCGTATTAGGATCAAAACAATCCGTATCATTATATGATATGATTGAAAAGAAAAATCTTTCTGACTTCCGTAAAGCGTTAAACCTGAATGACCGCTTTTATTTCAGAAGAGAATTGTTCGGCGGCGATGAAGCTAAAATGAGTAAAGTTATTTCCGACCTGAATGATATACAGACGTATGAAGAGTCGATTTCCTATTTGAACGAAAAACTAAATTGGAATATCGAAGATGCTACGGTAACGGAGTTTGTTAAATTACTGGAAAAGCGTTTTATGTAACGTATATATTGATCGTAATGGCGAAGTTAATAATTGTGCCTACGCCTGTGGGCAACCTGGAAGATATGACATTGCGTGCAATACGGGTGCTGAAAGAGGTTGACTTGATCTTAGCAGAAGATACACGTACAACAGGTTTTCTGCTTAAACATTACGAAATACAGAATAAGATGCAATCGCATCATAAGTTTAATGAACATAAAACGGTAGAACATATCGCTTCACGAATTCTGGCAGGCGAAACGATTGCATTAGTGTCTGATGCCGGTACACCTGCCATATCCGATCCGGGTTTTATGTTGGTACGCGAATGTGTCGGCAGAGGCATTGAGGTTGAATGTTTACCGGGTGCCACGGCCTTTGTCCCCGCATTGGTTGTATCCGGTTTACCGAATGATAAGTTTTGCTTTGAAGGATTCCTGCCGCAAAAGAAAGGAAGGCAAACCCGTTTAAAAGAATTATCAAAAGAAGACCGGACGATAATACTCTATGAATCGCCTTTCCGTCTGCTTAAGACACTTCTTCAGTTAAGTGAATATTTTGGTAGCGACCGTCAGGTATCCGTGTCCAGGGAGATCTCTAAAATGTATGAAGAAACGGTTAGAGGAACACTGGAAGAAGTGGCCGGACATTTCAAACTGAACGAAGCGAAAGGGGAAATTGTTATAGTTGTAGAGGGCTTGAAAGTTATCAAAGAAAAAGAAGAGAATAAATACAAAGTTTAAATTAAAAATAAACAAGACATGAAAAAGGTATTATTGGTTTGTATTAGTGCAGTCATACTCACATCTTGTGGGAAAAATTCAACGGAATATAAGCAATTGAAAGCTCAGAATGATTCTCTGAGAATTGAGAACGCCAAGAATAATACGGAAATGAACGAAATGTTATCCATATTAAATGATATTGAAGCAGATTTCCAATCAATCCGC
>DAMCDT010000127.1:0-9996 GCA_032058265.1 Tannerellaceae bacterium | reverse complement strand
CTTTACATTGCCTGAATAGGGAGGCTTCATGTTTATTAATACAGGAATAGTTGGTTTATTCTCCTGTGTCATTGATACATATAGACGTAATACTTCATCTGCTCCTTTCATGGCTAGATCCGATCCTGAAGGAAAAACAACCGATATATATTTATTACCGGAAACAGCCTGTAATTGATAAGGAGAAAGACAATCGATACAATCTAAGGTATCTGTCCGTTGGCATTTAAAAGTATGAAGGGAATATATACCAAACGCGTCCTCCGGTGAAGGCATTTCGTAGATCTCAATTGAATATTCCTCTCCTTTGTATACGATATCTCTGACAATCAGTTTTTCTACTCCATATTCTAAAAACTGGTCAGCTCCTCCATTCATATATCCGTACAATCCTGACTCGGTAAAAATACGTTCACGCTTTAGTTCAGCCTCTTGGGCTAAACAATTGAAAATTGAAAGTTGAAAGTTGAAAATTATTGCACAAAACAATACTGTGATCCTTCTTACATGTTTCATTATTTCTTCGTTTAAATTTTGGCTGAGGCCGATCTTCGATTCAACTTTCAATATTCAATTCGATAAGATTTATTTTATCGCGTTCTGCTATGCCTAATTGGAGTTCTTCGGCTAATTCCATAAATAATCTTCCTGATTTTCTTTCTTCAGATTGTATGCCTTCTTCGATACGTTTGGCTATTACTATATCATAGGCTATACGGTCTACAGCAACAGGATCTGTACCGGCAAGTATTGTTTTGTATTGGCAGATATATTGCGGATTGGCTGAAGGTCCTCCTTCAAAACAGCCCAGTATACCATCCACAATATTCAGTACCACTTTATCACGCAATGGAGGAAATGCGCAAGCGTAAGCACTTGTTTCATGCCAAAGGTCTTTGTGAAGCCGTCCGGTATTGGTGATTGAGCCAAAAGCGAGGTTTTTCATACAAACAGTAATGGAAACTCCGGCATTCTTCATGATAGGAACATTTATAATCTTCGTAACTTCCTCTGTGCATATTTTTGTGAAATAAGAATTTTTACCTCCGTTTACCATAAAAGGCAAAGTGTAAGCATCGTATTCACCATCGACATCCGCATAAAAAAAATGATTTTTATCAATTCTATCTTCACTATAATATTTTCCTTCGGGACTTATATAGCTTTTGTTTTTATCATAACACTCCGTAGAACTTAGTTTGATTCTCGGATAGTTTTCTTCAGTAAAGCCTGCATCTTCGAGTCCTTCCTGCCTCCTGTCCCATATAACCAATTTACTTCTCGGAATACCGGCTTCTTCTAATTGCTTGATAATTGATTTTGTAATAGCATGTGAAGTAGATAACAATTTACCTCCGATAGGATTGACTTTTATACCTATTACATCTTCCGGGCTAACAAACTGCAACCAAGCTCTTTTAAGGTCGTTCTCTCCTGTAAGGTTTAACATAGATGTTTTTACCATTTCATAGGCAACGGGTTCGTATGGTTTTCCATCTACAATAGAACCGGGATGAACCACTTTAACGACTTTACCCGGGTATTTCCCTGGCATGGAATTTTTATTGCGGGGAATAGCTTTGGCATCAGCAATATTAGTTACTGGCTTTACTTTCTCTTGAGATACTAAAGGAGCAGGGGCGGCTTTAATTACTGGAGATAAGATAGCGCCTGCACCACCGGCAGCAAGCGAACGGAAAAACTTACGTCTTTGCATGGTATCAGATATTTGTGTTAATAGTTTTTTATTTATTGTTCAAATATACAAAACTTTACTTATTCTGAATAAATAAGAGGGTATATGATAATATGTTTAGTTGGTTATTACATCCCTAGCTCATAGCTATGAACCAACTGGTTCATAGTTATAATCCACGTAGGTTACAACTGTCAACCACGTAGGTCACAGTAGTGACCCAGTAATAATATTGTATATCAAGTCAGTATCCGACGATATGGTTATTGAGATTATTCTATGTAATTTTGCAGCGGATTAATGGAATAATAGCAGATGAAAGTATGTATAGCTGAAAAGCCAAGTGTTGCACGCGAGATAGCTGAAATTGTTGGTGCCAACAAAAAAATGAACGGTTATATCGAAGGCAACGGCTATCAGGTGACATGGACATTCGGACATCTGTGCACATTGAAAGAACCTCATGAATATGCTCCTGAATGGAAACGATGGAGTTTGTCTTCACTCCCGATGATTCCTCCACGCTTTGGAATTAAATTAATTGACAATCCTTCTTATGAACAACAATTCAAAATTATTGAAGGATTGATGCAACACGCAGAAATGGTTATTAACTGCGGTGATGCCGGACAAGAAGGAGAGTTAATTCAACGATGGGTATTACAAAAAGCAGGATGTAGATGTCCCGTTTACAGGCTGTGGATATCATCTCTTACGGAAGAGGCTATAAGGGAGGGCTTCCAAAAATTAAAGCAAGAGTCAGAATTTACCACATTATATGAAGCCGGATTGTCGCGTGCTATAGGTGATTGGCTGTTAGGAATGAATGCTACCCGTTTATATACTTTACGCTACGGACAAAACAAACAGGTATTATCTATCGGACGGGTACAAACCCCAACCCTCGCATTGATAGTCAACCGCCAGGAAGAAATCGACAACTTCAAACCTGAACCCTTTTGGGAGTTGAAAACGGTTTACAGGAATACTACTTTCTCTGCTACCAAAGGAAAATTTACAAAGAAAGAAGAAGGAGAAGCGTTTCTTGAAATCGTTCAACAAGAGGAGTTCACTATTACGGACACTTCCGAAAAGAAAGGAAAGGAATACGCTCCTCGTTTATTCGACCTCACGTCATTACAGGTAGAATGTAATAAAAAGTTTTCTTTCTCAGCAGAAGATACATTAAAACTGATCCAATCGCTTTACGAGAAGAAAGTCACAACATATCCCCGTGTTGACACAACATTTTTAAGTGACGATATATATCCGAAAGTACCCAATACACTAAAAGGATTAGTGGACTACACAGAACTTACGACGTCTATATTAGCTACAAAAATTCCTAAAAGCAAAAGAGTTTTTGATAACTCAAAAGTTACGGATCACCACGCGATCATTCCCACAGGTGTACCAGCCAGAAATCTTACTGAAAATGAAAAGAAAGTATATGACCTGGTAACCAGACGTTTTATTGCCGTTTTTTATCCTGATTGCGAGATATCTACAACAACTGTCCTAGGTAAAGTTGGAAAAGTAGAGTTCAAAGTGAGTGGAAAGCAAATACTAAAACCCGGATGGCGCGTTGTTTTCGGTACAGAGCAAAAAGATCCGGATGCAGAATCAACCGAAGAAGAAGGCGTTTTACCTAATTTTGTTAAAGGAGAAAAAGGCCCTCATCAACCGATTTTAGGAGAAAAGTGGACACAACCACCCAAGTTATATACGGAAGCTACTTTATTACGTGCCATGGAGACTGCCGGTAAGCTGGTAGATAACGATGAACTGCGCGACGCTTTAAAGGAAAACGGGATCGGCCGTCCTTCTACGCGGGCTGCAATCATCGAAACATTATTTAAACGTAATTACATCCGCAAGGAAAAGAAAAACCTTATTCCGACACAAACCGGAAAAGAGTTGATCGGTACGATACATGAAGAATTACTGAAAAGTGCAGAACTTACAGGATTATGGGAGAAAAAGCTTCGCCAGATCGAACGTGGAAAATACGAAGCACGTACTTTCCTCGAAGAATTAAAGGAACTGGTAAATCAAATTGTTCTTAATGTATTATCAGATCAAAGCACACGGAGCATTACTATTGAGGAAGCCATAAAAGAAAAGCCTCTGGAAGTCAAAGAGAAGAAAGAACGCAAACCCCGTAAGCCACGCGAAAAGAAAGAATCTACGTCACCGGTAAAACCTATTTGTCCTATATGCAAAAAAGGAGATATTCTTAGAGGAAAAACCGCTTATGGCTGCTCGGAATATAAAAACGGCTGCCAGTTCCGTTTGGATTATGCTAAATATGGAGAAGGACTAACGGATGAAGAACTTATCATTCTTATCATGAATCTGGGGAAATAAGTAATGCAAAAAACAGAATGGTTCCCTTTGGTGAATGAAACAGGTGAGGTTATTGGTAAAGCTACCAGGAAAGAATGTCATAGTGGTAGCAAATTGCTTCATCCGGTTGTTCATTTGCATATTTTCAATGAAGTAGGAGGATTATATTTACAAAAACGTTCAATGAATAAAGATATTCAACCGGGGAAATGGGATACAGCCGTTGGGGGGCACATTGATTTTGGTGAGTCGGCAGAAGATGCTCTTGACAGGGAAACACAGGAGGAATTAGGTATTATTGATTTTACACCGGAATTTATTACACGATATATATTTGAGTCGTCTATCGAAAAAGAAATGGTATATGTTTTCCGTACTATTTATAATGGATTAATAATTCCGGATAAACAAGAGTTGGATGGAGGAATGTTTTGGTCTATCAACTGTATTAATGAAGCAATCGGGAAAGATATTTTTACTCCTAATTTCGAAAACGAATTTATACAAATTATTCGCCCATTATTGTAAATTGATTTATATTTGCACTTTAAGTCATTGAAAACAGCAAGTACTATTATATATTTATGAGACTATTTTTGTCGTTATTCATACCCATTGTTTTTTGTTTCTTAATAGGGTTTACGGCGAGTTATTTTGAAGTGGCATCCATATCAAAATGGTATGTTAAATTAGATACACCTCCGTCGGTATCAATGATTTATACATTTCCAATCGGATGGAGCATTATGAATATCTTTATGGGGACATCGTTAGGGTTGATCATCTATAATAGAAGTGAAAACGACCTGTTTTTAATTAAGTTGTTCATCCTTCAAATACTCACTAAATTCATGTGGAGTATTTCATTCTTCTTCTTTCAAAGTCCGCTAGCGGGATTTATAAATATAATTGTTTTAGATATACTTATTATCTTCTATGTCGTCAAAGCATACCCGTCAAATAAAGCTAGTAGCCTCCTTTTTATCCCTTATATTTTATGGTGCCTTTATATTACTTATATTATGGGATATATCTGGATAAAAAACTAATTAATGAAACAGGTTTTCTCTTCTTCAAATAACGCACATCATTTCTCAAAGAGACGTACATATCTTTTAAAGTTACTTACGAAACTTTTGAAAGTTAAAGCTATTCGTCATTATTCCACTATTTTTATGTAAATTCGCCCCATTAATTTCATAGACAATAAACACTCATATTCAAAAGAAACATATATGTACAGAAGTAAAACTTGTGGTGAACTGAATGCAACTAATATCGGACAAACTGTTACGTTAGCCGGATGGGTACAAAAAAACCGTAGATTAGGAGGAATGACTTTTATTGACCTGCGCGACCGTTACGGCATTACTCAATTAGTTTTTAACCAGGAAACCGATGCGGCTCTATGTGAACAGGCTAATAAGCTGGGCCGCGAGTTTGTAATTCAGGTAACCGGAGAAGTAAAAGAACGTTCTAATAAAAACCTCAATATACCAACAGGAGAGATTGAATTGATCGTTTCTACCTTAAATATACTGAATGCTGCCGTAACGCCGCCTTTTACCATTGAAGATGATACGGACGGAGGCGATGATCTTCGTATGAAGTTCCGTTACCTGGACTTACGCAGGAATGCAGTTCGTGCCAATCTGGAATTACGTCATAAAATGACCATTGAAGTACGTCAGTATTTAGACAGCCAACAATTTATGGAAGTAGAAACGCCGGTATTGGTTAGTTCTACTCCCGAAGGAGCACGCGACTTTGTGGTTCCATCCCGTATGAATCCGGGACAATTCTATGCACTACCACAGTCTCCTCAAACACTTAAACAGTTGTTGATGGTATCGGGATTCGACCGTTATTTCCAGATAGTCAAATGTTTTCGTGATGAAGACCTGCGGGCTGACCGCCAACCGGAGTTTACGCAGATCGACTGTGAAATGAGTTTTGTCGAACAAGACGATATCCTTAATATGTTTGAAGGATTATCAAAGCATTTGTTCAAAAGCATACGTGGCATTGAAATCAATGAGCCGTTCAAACGTATGAGCTGGCATGATGCCATGAAATACTATGGCTCAGACAAACCGGACCTGCGTTTTGATATGCGTTTTGTTGAATTAGACGATATCCTCAAAGGACATGGATTCTCTGTATTCGACAACGCTACTTATGTAGGAGGTATTTGCGCCAAAGGTGCCGCTCATTATACCCGTAAACAATTGGATGCGCTGACTGATTTTGTAAAACGTCCGCAAATCGGTGCAAAAGGTATGGTTTATGCTCGCGTTGAAGAAGATGGAAATGTAAAATCAAGTGTCGATAAATTCTATTCGCAGGATGTTTTACAAGAGTTAAAGAAAGCGTTTGAAGCAGAGCCGGGCGATTTAATATTGATCCTTTCAGGTGATGATGTGATGAAAACACGTAAACAACTGAATGAGTTACGCCTTGAAGTGGGTAACCAGTTAGGACTTCGGGATAAGGATAAGTTTGTATGTTTATGGGTTGTAGACTTCCCTCTATTTGAATGGAGCGAAGAAGATAACCGTTTTTATGCGATGCACCATCCATTTACTTCACCTAAACCGGAAGACATTGGCTTATTAGATACCGATCCGGGCGCTGTTCGTGCAAATGCTTATGATATGGTAATCAATGGAGTTGAAGTGGGCGGTGGTTCTATCCGTATCCATGATAGTGCATTACAAAACAAAATGTTTAAGTTATTAGGATTCACCGACGAACAAGCTCAGGCACAATTCGGATTTCTGATGAATGCCTTCAAATACGGTGCGCCTCCTCATGGTGGTATTGCCTACGGACTGGATCGTTGGGTTTCTTTATTTGCCGGACTGGATTCTATACGTGACTGTATTGCTTTCCCCAAGAATAACTCCGGACGTGATGTAATGCTCGACGCACCGTCAGTGATTGATCAGTCGCAACTGGATGAACTAAAACTAACGATTAATGATTAATATTTAACGATTAATCCTGAAACAAATTATTTATCATTAATCATTTATCGTTAATCATTAAATAATATGAAAGTCAGGGATATAATTAAAGAGCTTGAGCAATACGCTCCTTTACCTTTGCAGGAAAACTTTGATAATGCAGGCATTCAGGTGGGTGATGTTAATCAGGAAGCAACAGGAGCATTACTTTGTCTTGATGTTACGGAAGCTGTCATTGATGAAGCAATCCAGATGGATTATAACTTAATTATCTGTCATCATCCTTTGGCATTTAAACCTTTTAAATCACTAACAGGCAGAAGTTATGTTGAGCGGTGCATGATAAAAGCATGCAAGCATGATATTGTCATCTATGCCGCACATACAAATCTCGATAATGTTTCGGGAGGTGTGAACTATCGAATTGCCGAACTGATCGGATTACAGAATATCCGTATTCTTAGTCCGCAGAAAAATGCTTTACTGAAAATGGTAACTTTTGTACCTGAAGCCTACGCCGAAACCGTTCGTAATGTGTTGTTCAATGCTGGTGCTGGCCATATCGGGAATTACGATTCTTGCAGTTTCAACCTGAAAGGCGAAGGTACTTTCCGTGCGCAGGAAAACAGCAAACCTTTTGTTGGCGACATCGGCCATCTTCATATTGAAAAAGAAGAACGGATCGAGACGATCATACCGGCATTCCGGAAAAGCTATATCACCCGGGCTTTGCTTTCTGTCCATCCATACGAAGAACCTGTTTTTGACTATTATCCCTTATCAAACGATTGGAATATGGCCGGTTCAGGGATTGTAGGTGAGTTACCGGAAAGTGAAGACGAATATCAATTCCTGCTGCGGATAAAAGATATTTTCAATGTTGAATGTCTCAAACATTCAGCTTTCACCGGTAAAAAGATCCATGAAGTGGCGGTATGTGGCGGTAGTGGGGCATTCCTGATACCAGAAGCAATCTCGTTCGGAGCAGATGTATTTATTACCGGGGAAGCTAAATATAACGATTTTTATGACGTGGAAGATAAGATTCTTCTGGCTGTTATAGGGCACTATGAGTCTGAGGTATGTACAAAAGATATCTTTTTTAAAATAATATCGAAAAAATTCCCTAACTTTGCGGTGCATTTTTCGAATGTTAATTCAAACCCTGTAAAATATTTATAGAATGGCAAAGAAAACATCAGCTGAAAAAGAATATACGGTTGAAGATAAACTTTCTACCCTGTATCAACTTCAGACCATGGTTACTGAAATTGATAAAATCAAAACACTTCGTGGAGAGCTTCCTTTGGAAGTGCAAGACCTCGAAGATGAGATTGCCGGGTTGGAAACACGTCTTCACAACTATCAGGCTGAAATTAAAGAATATGAAACGTCTGTTGCAGACCAAAAAAACAAGATTGTTGATTCTACCGCCCTGATTGAAAGATACAAAAGTCAATTGGATAACGTTAGAAACAACCGTGAATTTGATAATTTATCAAAGGAAATTGAATTTCAGGGACTGGAAATTGAATTTTCTGAAAAAAAGATACGTGAATTCAGTGAAGCAATAGCCAACAAAACAGAAGAAATCAATAATCTTACTGAAGGATTGGAAGGCCGTAAAGCTGATTTATTTCAAAAACGCGGCGAGTTGGAAGAAATCGTTTCCGAAACGAAACAAGAAGAGGAGAAATTAAGAGAAAAAGCAAAAAAGCTGGAATCAACCATCGAACCCCGTCTTTTGACTGCTTTTAAACGTATCCGTAAAGGCGCGCGTAACGGTTTAGCCGTTGTTTATATCCAACGTGATGCTTGCGGTGGTTGCTTTAATAAGATCCCACCTCAAAAACAAATGGATATTAAGCTGCGTAAAAAGATCATTGTTTGCGAATACTGTGGCCGTATTATGATCGACCCTGAATTGGCAGGTATTGAAGAATAAATAAACGTATTAAAACAGGACGTGTCCGATAAATATTGGCTAGTGTCCAAAATAAAATTGCTGCCGTCCAAAATAAAACCGGACGGCAGCAATTTTTGTAAGTATATATGTTAAACAAAGTACGTACATATATAAGTAAATATCAACTTCTTACAGAAGACAAACCTGTTATTGTGGGTTTGAGTGGCGGTGCCGATTCCGTTGCTTTACTTTCTATCTTAAAACGGTTAGGATACTCCTGTATTGCCGCCCATTGTAACTTTCATCTTCGTGGAGACGAATCAAACCGCGATGAGATATTTTCAGAGACTTTTGCCAAACAGTTAGATATTCCTTTCTGCAAAACATCCTTCGATACCCACAGTTACGCTGACCAAAAGAGCGTTTCCATTGAAATGGCCGCCCGTGAGTTACGTTATAGTTGGTTTGAAAAGCTTCGTAAAGATAAGGAAGCACAGGCTATCGCTGTGGCACATCATCAGGATGACAATGCTGAAACTTTTTTATTAAATCTTCTAAGGGGCACCGGCATAAGGGGTGTCCGTGGAATCCGTCCGAAGAATGGTTTTATTATCCGTCCTCTATTAAATAGTAAAAGAGAGGAAATATTATACTGGCTGGAAAATCAGCAGCTATCATACGTAACAGACAGTACCAACTTATCGGACGAATATACAAGGAATTTTATCCGGTTGCGGTTAATTCCTTTGATGGAAAACATAAATCCTTCAGTAAAAGAAACCATTGCCCGAACTTCAGAACATCTTTCTTCTGTCGAACTGATTTATCAGGAGGTAATTAATAAAGCTAAAGAAAAAGTTTTAAAAGAAAATAGTCTTTCGATTAATGAGTTATTAAAATTCCCTTCACCGGAAACGATCCTTTATGAATTGCTTTTACCATACAATTTTACCCGTTTAGTTACAGAAGATATCTTTTTAGCATTGCATAAAGAATCGGGTAAGGTATTCTTCTCTCCTACTCACCGTTTAATAAAAGACAGGGATACATTACTTTTATCTCCTATTGAAATTAAAAATACT
>DAMCDT010000126.1:0-10015 GCA_032058265.1 Tannerellaceae bacterium | reverse complement strand
TTACATATTAATAGTGATAAACAGGGAGAACTGATTATTTATAACTTACAGGGGCAAAAATACCTTCAAAGGAGGATATCTACAGGTACTACTACAGTAAATTTACCTGCCGGATTATACATCATACAAATGAATGAGGTAACAAGTAAAGTCTTTATTAAATAAAAGAGTAAGCTCTAATTCAAAAACGGTTGTGATAGCTATCGCAACCGTTTTATTTTTTTGTCTGAATAATAATTACACCGTTCGCTCCTCTCACACCATATCCGGCGCCGGTTTTATTCACTTCAATGGTTCCTATATCATACACATTTAAAAAGGCGTTTGCAGAGTCAAATGTCATTTCGCTACCATCCACTATAACTAAGGCACCGCTACTTAAATTAATAGAATTTATACCACGGATAATAGCTTCCGTCCCTCTTGGGCCAACCCGGAATTGAATGGCCGGCATAAATCTTTTTATGATATCTTGAAGGGAAGTAAAACCGCTACGGCTGATCATTTCTGCTGTAATTACCCCGGATCGGTTTTTGTCATCAGGTAATACCCGGAACGGTATCTCTATTTCTTCTTTATCATCCAGCGCGACATATAATACTTCATCAGAAATCTTTAGTGCAATGCTTTTGTTATCTCCAATAAGAAAATGCGCATATTTCTTATTATCTACACGAACCTCAATACTATCCGTTGGCCGAACTTTCTTAAGTACAAATTCCCCTTTTTTATTTGACTTCGCAGATATACGCCCATCTTGTATCAAAAGACGGATATTCTTTACCGGCTTTCCATCCATATTCAGAATAATACCGCTTACATTCAATTGTTGATTTTGTGCATATAGCATTAAGGTAGGCAGGAACGATATTAAGACTATAAATAATTTATTCATTGAAGTTGTCTTTATACGAATTATATTGTTTTCCAAATATAATATTTTATTTTTGCAACGTATCAATAAATACATTAATTATGAACAGATTAGCCAATAGCAATATTCTTCTGGGTATCGGAGCTTCGCTTATAACTTCATGCTCTGTAACCAATGATAAATCAGAAGAAGTATTACCGAATGTGATTATAATACTGGCAGATGATATTGGTTACGGTGATTTGAGTTGCAATGGAGAACCAACAATACATACCCCCAATGTAGACAAATTAGCCAAGGACGGAATACGTTTTACAGACGCACATGCGGTTGCTGCAACCAGCACTCCTTCGCGTTATTCTCTATTGACCGGGCAATATGCATGGAGACGTGATGATACGGGTATTGCGACCGGAGACGCGGGTATGATCATTCGGCCCGGCCAAACAACAATTGCCGATATGTTCAGGGAAGCGGGTTATATCACAGGAGCAATAGGTAAATGGCATCTTGGCTTAGGAAATACAGCAGGTTCTCAGGATTGGAACGGATTTATCTCTCCAGGGCCTCGTGATATTGGTTTTGATTATTCTTATATCATGGCTGCTACCGGAGACAGGGTACCTTGTGTATATGTGGAAAATCAACGGGTAGTTAACTTAGATCCGAATGACCCGATAGCCGTCAGTTACAAAGAGCCGTTCCCCGGAGAACCGTTAGGAAAAGATCATCCGGAAATGTTGTATGTTCAAAAGCCAAGTCATGGACATGATATGGCTATTGTAAATGGTATTCCCCGTATTGGTTACATGAAAGGCGGTAAGCAAGCTTTATGGGTGGATGAAAATATCGCCGACAGTATTACTTCCAAGGCTGTAAAATTTGTCGATAACAACCATGATAAACCATTTTTCCTCTATTTTGCGACAAACGATATTCATGTTCCCCGGGTTACGCATCCCCGATTTAAAGGTAAGAGCGGTATGGGGCCAAGAGGTGACGCAATACTTGAGTTTGACTGGAGCGTCGGCCAGATAATCGAGGCATTAGAAAAACATGGCATCAGCGATAATACCCTAATTATAGTAACCAGCGACAATGGGCCTGTTGTAGATGACGGATATCAGGATCAGGCCGTTGAGTTGCTAGGCAACCATCGTCCGTGGGGACCTTTCCGTGGTGGAAAATACAGTATATTTGAAGCAGGTACACGTGTACCCTTTATTGTAAGCTGGCCGGGAAAAATACAAAGGAAAGTATCAAACGCTTTAGTATCACAGATTGACTTATTCGCCTCATTATCCCAATTAATTGGGAAAAACATACCGGAAGGCGTTGCACCAGACAGTCAGAATCAATTGGAAACCTTACTAGGACATGATCTGAAAGGACGCATTTATATAATTGAACAGGCCGGTTCACTTTCCATATCTGACGGAGAATGGAAATACATTGAACCCGGTAATGGTTCTGCTTACAGCAAATGGACTAATACAGAATTGGGAAATAGTAAAGAGCCGCAATTATATAATCTAAAACAAGATATAGGAGAGAAGCACAATCTTACCGCAAAATATCCTGAAAAAATAAGACAATTGAGTGCTATTCTCGAAGAAGAAAAGCATAAATAATGCTTAATCCTATCTTTTTGTATTTATTTTATCGGAGAATGAGCGTATCTTTGTTTCTTTTTAATGTAACATTCATGTCTGAATGATAGAAATAATAGGCAAAGGGTTGTTGGTCGGTATTCTGGTTTCAGCACCTATGGGCCCCATAGGAATGCTCGTTATCAGGCGTACTTTGAACAAAGGACGCTGGCATGGATTTGTTACCGGTTTAGGTGCTGCGCTTTCCGATGTACTATATGCTGCGTTGACAAGTCTTGCCATGGGATTTGTTGTCAATTTTGTCGAAGCAAATCATCTATTTCTTCAATTATTCGGAAGTGCCGTTCTAGCCGGATTCGGATACTATATATACCGCTCAAATCCAACCCGGAACATCAAAAAACAAAAAGAAATAAAAATTTCTTTCACGCAGGATTTTATCTCCGCTTTTCTTCTTACTTTTAGCAACGTATTGATTGTATTCCTCTACATTGCACTATTTGCCCGGTTCAGTTTTGTTCGTGTGGAATATTCTGCCGGAATGGTTTTAGGAGGTGTCCTGGCAATAGGAGTAGGGGCGATTTTATGGTGGTTAGTTGTAACATATATAGTAGCAAAAATGAGAAAATGGTTTAATATTAGGGGGCTATGGTTGATGAACCGTATAGTAGGAGGCATTATTATTGCTGTGTCGATTATTGGCTTTGTTTCTGTTTTGGTACCGTCTGCTTCGGCCTCTGTCTTTAACGTCAACGATTCTAAAAATATCAGTAATTCTAAATCAATTAGCAGCATGAAAAAGCTCAAAGTTCCTTATGTACCGACATTAGATGTATTGGATATGTCGTCAGTTGGTTTCCTGATGGAGAATAAAGCTCAACGGGAATATATTGAAGTAATAAACTGGAAAGAATTTCCTTATAAACCCATCGTTGTTTTTGACATCGCCCGCACGGATAAGAACCTATACATTCGCTATTTCGTAAGAGGAAATTCACTTAAAGCGGTATACGATAAGGATGGTTCCCCTGTATACCAGGATAGTTGTGTGGAGTTCTTTATGAAAGCTTCGGCAGATAGTAAAGAATATACCAATTTTGAATTTAACTGTATTGGGACGTGCGACGCCTCCCGCCGGGAATCACGTACGGTAAGCAAATCACTTTCGGAGGAAGAATATAAATCTATCCGTAGGCATTCCAGCCTGGAACGTAAACCTTTTGAAGAGAAGCAAGGTATTTATGCCTGGGAACTGGTCGTTTCCATACCCTTCGAAGTAATGGGATTAGACCCAAACAACTTACCTAATAAAATATACGGTAACTTCTATAAATGTGCGGATGATACCGAATATCCGCATTTTGTAAGCTGGAGTCCGATAGATGTTCCTCAACCGGACTTCCACAGACCTGAGTTCTTTGGAGAAATACAGTTCTGATAATTGAAAATTATAAATTGAAAATTGAAAACGTTTTGTTTGCATTCGTTTTCAATTTTCAACTTTCAATTATTGATTGTCTTTCTTTTCTTTCTTGGCTATTTTCATTTCCAGGACAAAAGCTATGATTAAGCCGATTCCGCCAAATAATAAGACAGATGCGCCATAAGCTGTTCCTGATATTTCGTTTCTAAACCAACCATCCTGCTGGAAGCTATCGGCAAGTGAGATATTAATTATGAAGCCGACAAGTAAACCCAGTCCTATCCCCGCCATTAAACAACCCAATTTCAATGCGCTAAAAGAGAAGTTAGTGTAATTGGGTAATCCCAGTCTTTTCGAAAAAGAAGGATCATACAATTTGTCACCCATCTTTTCAATAATAGCTAAACGTTCTTTACGACGTACAAACAGTTCAAATAAGCCATACACACCGGCTATACATATTCCAACAATAAGTGGAGCTACAAGAAAATTCATCATAACATTAAATATTAAGTAAATAATTTATTTCATTTGCTTATTTGACGCATCACAAATTTAAAGGTTACAATTTTATAGATGAAAAATAGTTTTCTTTTTTATCACAGGAAATTGTAACTTTATCGAAAAGCTTGCGTCCATTAAGTACAATGGAATTGTATTCCGATACATATTATATAAAACGAATACAAGAGGGAGACACAGCCAGCTTTGCTTGCCTTCTGGATAAATACAGCCGCCAGGTTCATTCACTAATCCTTAAAATCGTGCGAAGTAAAGAGGATGCGGAAGAACTGACGCAAGATGTATTCATGAAGGTCTTTAAAAAGATAGATAGCTTTAAAGGAGATAGCAGTTTCTCAACCTGGATTTACAGGATCGCTTATAATACGGCAATCTCTGAAACCAGAAAAAAGAAGCATGAATTTCTCGCTATTGAAGAATCAGCCATTAATAATGTATCGGAAGATGAAATTGCTGAAGCTTTCGGTTTTACCGACACAAGTGAGCAGGTAAACCGGCTGGAAGTAGCGTTAGGACAGTTATCACCGGACGAAAGAGCTATTGTTCTGTTTTTCTATATGGAAGACAAGAGCATAGACGATATAGTTACTATTACAGGACTATCGGTGTCAAATGTTAAAACGAAGCTTCACCGGATACGAAAAAAATTATTTGCATTATTAAAAGAAATGGAAGGAATTGAGAAATGAACACAAACAATAAAAATGACGACGCATTAAGAAATTTGTTCCATCGCCTGCCGGAAGAAGAACTACCCGTTTCTTTCAGGGAGAAAATGATGGAAAAAGTCATGCACGAAGCTATAAGAATAAAAAAACGAAATGAGCGCCTAAGCTTGTTAGCTCTTATTCTGGCTTGTTTGTTTATAGTTGCCTTGGCTGTTTTATCAATTATATATATGAAATTGCCGAAAATAGAATTTAGTATGCCCGAATTAACTTCCATGCCTTTCTATTTATATATAGGAGTTCTTGCACTGATATTATTAGGAGGAGATTATCTCTTTAGAAAAAGATATATGAAGAAACACCGGAATGATTTTCCAACAATTACATAAGTTTTAAGGCAAGATACCCATCGACAAGATTTGTTCACTTCCTATTTATTTTCAGACACGTCTTAAAAAAAATTGCTCACTAGCAAATAAATTTTAGACGTGTCCAGTTTTTTTATGGATAGTTTTTAAACGAAAACGTTTGTAAATCAGAAAAGAAACTTTAACTTTGCCCCGCTTTTTAGAGATGACAATATAAAGTCTAACTTATTAATTAAAAGAAAATTAGTATTAACAATTAAAGAATGGAAAATTTAAAAAACATCCAGCCAGTTGAAGACTTCAACTGGGATGCCTTTGAACAAGGCGACACTTACGGTGAAGTAAGCAAGGACGATCTTGTAAAAACGTACGACGAAACCCTGAGTAAAGTAAACGACAAAGAAGTCGTAATGGGTACCGTTACTTCTATGAACAAACGTGAAGTTGTTGTTAACATCGGCTTCAAATCAGACGGCGTAGTTCCGATGTCTGAATTCCGTTACAATCCGGAACTTAAAGTTGGCGACGAAGTAGAAGTCTACATCGAAAGCCAGGAAGATAAAAAAGGACAATTAATCCTTTCTCACAAAAAAGCACGTGCTACACGTTCCTGGGATCGTGTAAACGAAGCATTGGAAAAAGACGAAATCATCAAAGGATTCATCAAATGCCGTACGAAAGGCGGTATGATCGTAGACGTATTCGGCATTGAAGCTTTCTTGCCGGGTTCTCAAATTGACGTGAAACCTATTCGTGATTACGATGTATTCGTAGGTAAGACAATGGAATTCAAGATCGTTAAGATCAACCAGGAATTCAAGAATGTTGTCGTATCTCACAAGGCTCTTATCGAGGCAGAACTTGAACAACAGAAGAAAGATATCATCTCTAAACTGGAAAAAGGACAAGTATTGGAAGGAACTGTTAAGAACATCACTTCTTACGGTGTATTCATCGACTTAGGTGGAGTAGACGGTTTAATCCATATTACTGACCTTTCATGGGGACGCGTTACACATCCTGAAGAAATTGTTCAACTGGATCAGAAGATCAACGTTGTTATCCTTGATTTCGACGACGAAAAGAAACGTATCGCTCTTGGATTGAAACAACTTACTCCTCATCCTTGGGATGCTTTGGATGCTGAACTCAAAGTAGGCGACAAAGTAAAAGGTAAAGTTGTTGTTATGGCTGACTACGGCGCATTTATTGAAATCGCTCCGGGTGTAGAAGGATTGATCCACGTATCTGAAATGTCATGGACACAACACTTACGCAGCGCTCAGGACTTCATGAAAGTTGGCGACGAAATAGAAGCTGTTATCCTTACATTGGATCGCGATGAGCGTAAGATGTCATTAGGTATCAAACAACTGAAAGCTGATCCATGGGAAGATATCGAAGCTCGTTTCCCTGTCGGTTCTAAACATACTGCAAAGGTACGTAACTTCACTAACTTCGGCGTATTCGTTGAAATCGAAGAAGGTGTTGACGGATTGATTCACATCTCTGACCTTTCATGGACAAAGAAAATTAAACACCCAAGCGAATTCACACAGATTGGTGCTGATATCGAAGTGCAGGTATTGGAAATCGATAAAGAGAACCGCCGTCTGAGCTTAGGTCACAAGCAATTGGAAGAAAACCCATGGGATGTATTCGAAACAATCTTCACTGTAGGTTCAATCCATGAAGGTACCATTATCGAAGTGTTAGACAAGGGTGCAGTTATTTCTTTACCTTACGGTGTAGAAGGTTTTGCAACTCCGAAACATTTGGTAAAAGAAGACGGGTCGCAAGCTGTTGTTGATGAAAAGATGCAATTCAAAGTAATTGAATTCAACAAAGAAGCAAAACGTATCATTCTTTCTCACAGCCGTATTCATGAAGACGAACAAAAGTCTGCAAAGAAAGAAACAGCCGGCGGCGGTGAGAAGAGAAAACGTACAAAGAAAGAAGACGAATCGCCAATGGTAACCGGTTCTGTTGAAAAAACAACATTAGGAGACATCGAAGAATTGGCTGCATTGAAAGAAAAGCTTTCAGGACAAGAATAAATCTTTCGTTCTTATATATCAAAAAGACCGGCTCTTTCATCAGACCGGTCTTTTTTTATTTATATGTTCCGTAAATTATATTACCGGAAGTTCATCGCCCTCTGCGGGATTAGCCAGATCATACACGGCAACGCCTACCATTGAATCTGCACAGCCATAATATAAATACCATTTCTTATTCAGATAAACCAGCCCTTCAATAAAAACAGTTCCATCCACATATTGACCGCTTTTCTCAAAGTCTTCCATCGGACGGAAGAACGGTACATCCAAACGGTCGATTACTTTAAAAGGATCATTCTTATCAAACAAAACCTGTCCTGCGCAATAGGCTCCGGCATTAAAGCGTTTATCGCGCCCTTCTTCGTCATTACGGTTCTTCCCGTTGTAAAGCAATACGATACCATCGTCAGTCATGACAGCCGGAGGGCCACATTCTGTCAAATGACTGTCGAAATAACCTTGCCGCGGCAGTATCAAATCTTTTAACTCATTGTTCTCATCCAATACAGGTTCCCAATTGATCAAATCGTCGGAAGTCGCGGCACAAACGCTTTGTTCTCCCCAATACATAAAATATTTACCGTTTACTTTTGTAATGACCTGTTTGTCGCCAACCAGTTTCGTAACAATTGAACCGGACTTGCATCCGAAGTCTTTGAACCGTCCGTTATATGCCTTTTGGAATGCAGGGCCATGTTTTTCCCAATTAATAAGATCCCTAGAAGTAGCAATGGATAAACGGGCGATTTTCCTGTTCCAGGTGGTATAAGCCATTACATACAGCCCATCTTCGGTAACAGCTACGCGCGGATCTTCACAACCTCCCTCCCATTCGTACTCTTTTGCATTATCTTCACCTGGATACATAACCGGCAATGGATGCCGTTTGAGATGGATACCATCCGAACTTTCCGCCAATCCAATCCGCGAGGTACGCATACCGATTCCGGTTGCCGAATTATCTTCCGCACGGTAGAGCACATATATTTTACCATCCTTTATGGCGGCCGCAGGATTAAACGTATCGCTTTCCTCCCAACCGACCTTTGTTTTCCGCATCGGGCAGTCAAACATTGATGAAGGATCAGGCGTAATGAGCGGATTCACATTAGCCGGACGCACAAATCCGCCAAACGCCCATTCAGGTAGAATGTTTTGGGTAGGATCAGACGTTTCAGTACTTTGTTTTTGTTTATTTCCACCACAGGATAAAAAAGAAACACAAACAGAAAAGAGAAAGAGTGATTTCAATAGTTTCATAAGAATTAAATTAAAGAAAAACAAATTATTACTATGGAATGAAATATCAAGAAAGTAAAGGCGGGATCACTCCCGCCTATTCACCTAGTATTTATCTGCAAAATATTCGCTATCCTGAGGTATGTCAAGCAATTCGTTAATCCGGTGCCTCATTTCCAAATTAGTAAAATAGCTATTTACTACTTTATAAATATCAAACCCATCTGTCGAGCCTGCAGCCATTGCTAAACTTTCAACCATTTTGGTTGTTGCTTCACATATTTTCGTTTCATCTATCAAATGAAACTCTTCCCTGTGTATTAATTGATTTTTTGCCATATAACTAATGATATTAAATTGTATCGTCAAATATACTAAATAAAACAAGTAAAGGTACTCACACGTTTTTAACAAATCACAAAAAGTGAAAAGACTATATTTTCTCAGCCATCAATTGAGCCTCCTGCAATGCATTGGTTTTAAGGATATCTCCTTTTTCATTAACCTTAGGAATAAGCATCATCCCTTTATTTTCCCATTTCATATAATTCGCGATTAATTCATAACTCCTTACAATTCCCTCAAAATCTACCATATCGTCCGTTTCGGCACAAACCAGTAAAACACTTTCCTTTATTTTTATATCGCGTTTACCTACCATAAGTGCATATAATTTATCAATAGCAGCCTTTATTTGCGAAGGAAAAGTAAACCAATATAAAGGAGTGGCTAAAACAATCATATCTGCCTTTTCCATGTAAGGAGCCAATTCGTTAAAATCGTCATTATATACACAGGCATCACCTTTACTGTAACATTTCTGGCAAGCCACGCAGCCTTTAATCTTCATTTTCCCTGCCCTGAATTTAGTTACTTTATGGCCTGCTGTTTCCAGGCCTTTAATAAAAGCATCCGCTAATGCTTCGCTGTTTCCTTTTTTACGAGGGCTTCCTGTTAAAACCAATATATTCTTCATGTAAATGTATGTAAGAAGTTAGTACGGTAACATAATCAAGCTATGAATATATGCTATTTCGGCCGATAATTAAATAAATCAAATAATATATTTATCAGAAAAATTCATGTACACCAATAAGACATGTCACGTACATGATTTTATAAATAATGTACATAATTATCTGAAACTATAATTTAAACATTAGGCATTAAAATACGGTTTTATAAATATACCTTGTAAAAGGTATTTATACATTTGTAATATCTTATAAACGAAATAATATAATAATGGAA
>DAMCDT010000125.1:6471-10063 GCA_032058265.1 Tannerellaceae bacterium | reverse complement strand
TATATTTCTTCCTCAGGTCTTCTTCATTATTGTCACTCAGTGAAGCATAATCTTTACCATCCCATAATGAATAGGGTGGGGTCGCACTGACAGAAAATGCAAATTGCGAACCACGACGTGTATATAATGGATTGTCGATAGAACTACGCTGCAGTAATAATTCCAGGTTTATATTATGACTGGTTCCGTCTGTGATAAGGAAATACCTCCAGTCTTTCATAATGTACATCTGGTAATTAAGGGTAGCCATGAACTGGAAATAGTCGTCCGGCCAATTGAGCCGCTTGCCATAACCGGCGGCGATACCTAACATCATGATGGATTTGTCAGGATCATAACCTAATTCATAACTGTTACCGTATCCACCATATCCATAACTTCCATAACCATATCCACCATACCCGTAGCCGCTTGAGCCATAGCCATAACCTCCGTAGTATGGATTATAACTGTTTTGCATAAAATTGCTATTGATATCCGTTTGCTTGGAGAAATAAGCGCTTACAGATAAGGTATTAGGGCGTTTGCCTCCAAACCATGGATCCATAAAAGATATACTGTATGCCTGGTAATAGCGTCCGTTGGTTTGCCCGCTTAAAGTAAGTGTCTGTCCTTCTCCTTGTGGGATAATTCCTTTGTAGGTACCGGGATTTAATAAGTTCTTCATGGAGAAATTAGTAAACCGCAGGCTTAACTTTCCGATAACACCTGTTTGTCCCCAACCGGCAGAGAATTCAATTTGGTCGTTGGCTTTCGATACCAGGTTGTATTGTATGTCTACTGTTCCGTTATCAGGATCAGGTAACGGTTGCGGATTCATGTTTTCAGGGTCAAAATGTCCCATTTGTGCAAGTTCACGAACTGAACGGATCAAGTCCTCACGGCTGAATAACATACCGGGCTTTGTACGGAGTTCACGGCGGACGATATCTTCATAAAGACGGTCGTTACCATTGATGATTACCCTATTGATAGTTGCCTGAGGCCCTTCGAAAATACGGATCTCGAGGGAGATCGAGTCATTTTCAACTTCCACCTCAACAGGATCGGCATTAAAGAATAAGTAACCGTTGTTGAAATACACATTCGATACGGCATCATCACTTGTAGTCAAACGCTCATCCAGCTTTTTCTGGTTATAAACTTCTCCGGGCTTCATCGCCAGAATGGACTCTAAAATGTCTGTTGAATAGTGCGTGTTACCTACGAAACGTATGTCTTTCAAATAATATTTATTGCCTTCTTCAATGTCAAGATGAATATCAACCGTTTTTTCATTGAAATTGGCAACACTGTCGGATACAATATAAGCATCCCGGTATCCATGTTCATTATATTTGGCAATTATGTTTTTCTTGTCATTTTCATATTCTTCCGTAGTGAACTTTTTGGTGCTGAACATTTCCAGAATACTCGTCCTGAAACGTTTGGTAAGAGAGAATTTCTCATTCGTCTTTTTCATCGCTTTCTTGAGCTGGAAGTCGGTTAATGCATCGTTTCCGGTGAAAGTGATCTGGTGAATTTTAGTTTTTTCGTTCTTATTGATATTAATATCTACTATCACTTCATTCTTATTTGACAGGTCATCTTTTTGGACGATATCTATATCGACATTCTTAAATCCTTTATCATCGAAATATTTTTGAATAAGTATTTTGGCACGATCCATCAAATTAGGAGTAATCTGATATCCTTTACGGAGTCCTAACCTCGCTTCAAGGTCTTCGCGTTCCCCTTTTTTGATACCATTGTAATTTACCTGAGATATACGTGGACGTTGTTTCAACTGAATCTCCAGCCAGACCTGGTCACCTTCGATTTTTGTAGCCAGGATTTTAACGTCGGAAAATAATCCGTGGCGCCAAAAGCGTTTGACTGCACTGGTTATCTCATCTCCAGGTACAGAAACAAGGTCACCCACAGATAAACCTGAAAAGCCTATCAAAGTAAAATCCTGATATACATTCTTATCAACACCCGTCACCTGGATGTCTGCAATGCGATATTTCTTGGATGTGAGCGAATAGGAAATGACTGGCACTTCAGCCGGTTCTTCAACATGGGTGGTATCAGTTTCCTGGGCCACTGCACCATAAGCAAAACCTAGGAAAATGAAAAACAACACTAATCTCTTACACATATTAACAACTTATTGTTTATTTAATTGCTCACTAATTTTACCAAACCTGCGTTCGCGCTGTTGATAATACAGTATAGCTCCATACAATTCTTCTTCTCTAAAATCCGGCCAATAAATATCCGTAAAATAAAGTTCCGCATAAGATATTTGCCATAACAGGAAATTACTTATCCGTTTTTCCCCACCAGTTCTTACTAAAAGGTCGGGATCGGGAATATTTTTAGTCGTAAGATGTTCTGAAATGAAATTCTCAGTTATCTCATCGATATTTGTTTTCTTTTCAAGTACCTGCTGTGATATTTGTTTTACGGCTTCCGTTATTTCCCATTTGGAAGAATAACTAAGCGCAAGCACTAATGTCGTTCCGGTATTAGATGAAGTTTTCTCAATACTATCCATTAGTGTATTATAAGCTTTTTCAGGTAAGCGTGTTAAATTACCGATCGCTTTCAAGCGCACATTATTTTTCATTAAGTCAGGTGTTTCTCGATGGATAGCAGTAACGAGAAGTTCCATTAAAGCCATAACTTCTGCTTCCGGCCTGTTCCAATTTTCATTGGAGAAAGTATATACGGTAATATATTTCAAGCCGATAGCAGTAGCAGCTTCAACAATTTTCCTTACAGCTACTACTCCTTCCTGATGGCCAAAACTCCGGTCTTTTCCATGTGCTTTAGCCCATCTGCCATTACCGTCCATTATTATCGCAACATGTTCCGGCAAATGATTCTTATCTATCTTTTCAATCAACGACATGCGTTTTTCATTGTCTTTGCTCAAAAGCCAAATATACTATTTATATTATTACAAGGTTGACTACGCGGACCAAAATCCCACGTCACAGAAAACAATAATAAAGAATACCAATCTTTATTCTTTAATATACTGCCTCCGATTTTGTACGGATCATCCAGAATCGCATTATTCTCATCCGTTACATCAAAGTCATCACCAAACAACTTTCTGAACGAGAATTCACATCCCAGATTCAACCGGTTTTTAATCTTATATTTCACCCCGACACCCAACGGAACATTCAGGCCGAAAAAAGTTTGTCCGTTTCCCGGTGCAAGGGTTGCTCCTAATCCAACCAATACATAAGGAGTAAAACGTTTCGTATTCATATAAGCATACTTATCGCTATAAGGGAAAAAATTGAATTCAAACTGACCGCCCAGGTCAAAAAAGTTCCTGTCGAATGAAACTTCCGCGTTATTTGGAAATACATTATCCAAACCCGATGTCGATCCCGATATACGTCCCCACATCAGGTCTGCTTTAATGGCAATCCTGAAATTTGCGTTATACCGGAATACTCCGCCGACCGCGGGATTCAATCCCTTAAACAGCGTGTTTTTGTTAGCGTCACCCATGTAAAATGTGCCACCCGCCATTCCTCCTATTTCAAATTTATATTCCTGCGCACGTAGAACAGGAAATAAGCCGGTTAGC
>DAMCDT010000125.1:0-6461 GCA_032058265.1 Tannerellaceae bacterium | reverse complement strand
TTAGCAGAATGATCAAGACTATTCGTTGAAAAAAAGTAGAAGTCATATTTTAGCTATTATATACTACCTTCTTTCTCTAACGTTAAAAGTCTCATAAAATTATACTTAACTTCTCTAACTTTATCAGTCTTTAAAGCCCAACCGGTTGATACGACCACGCCAGATTTCATCTAACGCCTTCGCATTTTTGCTTGTTTTTCCACCGAAAATAAGCATATAGTTATTATCGTCTACATGGATAGTACCATATCCACGTGCTTTATATTCTTTAGGGAAAATCAGTAGAGAATCTTCTTTTGCCCATGTAATGCCATAATCTTTTGAAAGGTAAATATCTTTCATTCCGTTTCCTAAAGCATCAATACCTCCGGTTAAAAAGAATTTATCGTCGTAGAAAGTAAGCATGGCTCCTTCTCTCGGATCAAAGAAATCAGCCTCTTCATCTGTTAAAACATACCATTCTGTAGCATTCATCGTACTCCAGGCATTATTCAACAGGTTATTGTTTTTATCTTTTCCGGCAACAACGGCCAGGTATTGATGATATGTATTCGTAAAACATAGATTACCAAATCCAACTACCGGAAAGCCATCAGGAACCATATTGCCCGTTCTCCATTGAGAATCTTTATCCATCCTCGCAAAATAGAGATCATCATCTTCTTCAATAATAGTAGCTAATGCAGATAACTGGTTTACTCCTTCATCTAAAGCCCCTAATATATATTTTACCGAAGGAGCATTCTCTGATGCAGACCAGTTCAAACCGTCAATTGATTCATATAATGTTCCGTCAACAGAGGCTACATAAACAACACCCTCATATATGGACATCTGGTTAATCATCAATTCCTGATCAGGCAGTCCGTTAAGTGACAATTCTGTCCATCCGACTGCATCAGAAACAGGTGCAGTATATAAATTATAGGTAGTACCTGATCTTGTGTATATAAAATATGTTTCTGCGTCATTATACGTATGAGTAATCACTTTTTGATCGTCTGCCGTTCCTCCTGTAATATGATCGGCATACAGATTCCAGACCATTGAATCCGGTAAAACCTGATGAACGTTTACCTTAGCGGTATAAGATTTGATGGTCGTCCTATCATAGGCCGTTACATTAATTTTGATTGGTTTCGAGAAATCAACTGAGTCTGATCCATTCCACCAGTATGTAGAATCTCCAACAATTAGTTCTGTACCAGATACGGCAGAAACTACATACGTTATATTACAAACAACCTTACCGATCTCGGTTCCATAAGCCATAGAATCCTTATTATATATAAGTCCGTTTATCTGGTCAATGGTAAATTTCAGGTTTTTCAACTCAGGTATCGAATCGTGCGATAAACTTATCGACTTTATTTGTGCATCTTTGATCACTATAGTAGTGCCTTCATCATCTGAGTCTAAGCAGGAAACAAGCAACAACGTAATACATCCGGTAATAAATAATGCTATTTTATTCTTCATCAAAAACATAAGTTATGTTGCATATTAAACGACAAAAGTAGAAACATTTTTTGCTTTATGCTTAAAGTAATACAATATTTATAATATTTTAGTGACAAAACATCATTCCCGCAACACATTTTTACGGTAATAAACACTTACGCCAGAGTGTTTTGAATTTACATTTACCAAAACAGGAGCTTTAATTCCTTCATGCAAGGTAATAGCAGAAGTTTCCACCTGTATTTCATCCCATAAGCCTTTTTTCAGAAAACTATTTAGTAAATATGATCCTCCTTCCACCAACAATGAATTGATGTGTTGTGAATGTAAATAGGATAAAACCCGGTTTAATATATCCTGGTTATAATCAATAGTGATATACTCTATATTTTCTTCGTTACCTTTTTTAAGACTTGTAAAAACTATTGTTCTTACTTTACCATCCAACAGATGATAATGGGAAGGTATAGTGAGTTCCCGATCCAGTACAATCCGTACCGGTGATTTACCTGACCAATTTCGTACGGTAAGAGAGGGATTATCTAAAAGAGCTGTTTTTGTTCCAACCATAATGGCAGAAACTTCCGATCTTTTTTTGTGTACTTGTTGAAGCATTTCGGGAGACGAAAATAAAATGGGCGGAGTTCCTGCATCATGCCTTATCCTATCCATAAAACCATCCGCACTTTGTGCCCATTTGAGGTAAATATATGGACGGCAAAGTATCTGGTTGGTCATAAAGTTTTTATTCAGATCGTATGATTCCTTTTCAAGGATACCCGTTACAACTTCGACACCCGCTTCCCGTAACATGCGGACTCCCCTACCCGCAACTTCCTTGTATGGATCAAGACAACCGATCACTACACGTGGAATTTGCTTTTTTATTATTAATTCGGCACAAGGTGGGGTTTTCCCATAATGGGAACAAGGCTCAAGATTTACATAAAGAGTGGATTCTTTCAATAAAGATTCATCTTTAACCGAGGCGATAGCATTGACCTCTGCATGTGATTCCTCATATTTACGGTGAAAACCTTCTCCAATGATTTTACCATGATGTACTATGACCGATCCAACCATAGGATTAGGAGCAACTTTACCAATGCCTTGTTTTGCCAATGTAATACAACGAGCCAAATATTCTTCTTCTACAATCATCCGCTTTGTATGTCCGTTTTTTCAATTAATTTTGTTTCAAAATAATCAGTATGACTGAAACCATTGCCTATATCAATGCTTCTTTAAAGGATATATATCCGTCAAATGAAATTGATAGTTTTATCCGTTTGATCATGGATCATGTCTGTGGATTATCAAGCTACCAGCTTCTAATGAGCAAAGATAAAGAATTATCTGAAAAAGAGCGGAAAGAAGTCAGGTCGATTGTTGAACGTTTAAAGCGATCGGAACCCATTCAGTACATTTTGGGTGAAACATTTTTTTGCGGACTTCCTTTCAAGGTTAATACTTCCGTTTTAATACCCCGTCCGGAGACAGAAGAACTGGTAGATCGTATTATTAAGGAAAATAGACAAAAGACAAAACATATACTTGATATAGGAACAGGCAGTGGTTGTATCGCAGTCACTCTGGCAAAAAACATATCTGAAGCTGAAGTTTATGCTATTGATATTTCCAACGAAGCCATACGGGTAGCAAAAGAAAATGCGAAACTAAATGATGTGAATGTTACTTTTTATCAGACTGATATCCTGTTGGAGACAAATTCCATAAATTATTTTCCGTATAAATTCAATATTATAGTGAGTAACCCACCTTATGTCATGGAAAAAGAAAAGGTTTATATGGAAAAGAACGTCCTTTTTTATGAACCTTCCAACGCCTTATTTGTACCGGATAATGACCCGTTGGTTTTCTATCGAGCCATAGCTCGTTTCGGTATAAATAATATGGAAAAAGACGGTTCTTTATATGTAGAGATAAATGCTCAATGTGGTAAAGGCATGGTTCGTCTACTGGAAGAAGAAGGATATAAAGAAATTGAACTTATCAATGATATTTTTGGCAAAGACCGTTTTATAAAAGCAAAGCTATGAAAAAGAGAAGTGAAGCAGAAATGCTACATCGTATGGCCGCATACTGCTCCGGCGCCGAACGATGTATTCAAGACGTTCAAAAGAAACTGTCGGCAGCAGGCATGGAGCAGGAACCATCCGACAGGATCATTGCACGGTTGATAAAGGAGAAGTTTATTGACGAAAGCCGTTTCGCGCGAAGTTTTGTTAATGATAAATTACGGTTTAATAAATGGGGACGTATCAAAATCGCTTATGAACTAGCAAAACGTAATATTCCAGCCACCATTCGTCATGAATCATTAGAAGGGATTGGTGAATCTGTATACCGTTCTATATTAATGGAATTATTAAAAAGTAAAAAGAAGACGACCAAAGGTAAAGATGAACGTGATATTTATATAAAGCTGGTACGTTTCGGAGCAGGAAGGGGTTTTGAAAAAAAAGAGATTATCGATTGCATGCGATGCTTATATAAAAATGATGACTATGCCGACGATCTTGAATGACCTACTCCATCTCTTCTTTCCCAAATTATGCGTACTATGCAAAGATCCGTTGATAACAGACGAAGAACAAATTTGCCTAAAATGTTTATGCGACCTGCCTTATACAAATTATCACAAGAATGAACACAATCCCGTAGAACAGTTATTTACCGGAAAAGTACATATAGAGAAAGCAACCGCCCTGTTCCATTTCGAAAAAGAGGGTAAAGTCCAGCAATTAATCCATTCATTTAAATATCATGGTAATAAAGAATTAGCTATTCAACTCGGTAAACATATGGGTACATTGCTGCGAAATAATAATATAGACCTTTTAATTCCGGTACCCCTTCATCCCAGACGTAAAAAGAAAAGAGGCTATAACCAGTCTGAAATGTTATGTAAAGGAGTCGCCTCTGTCTGGAATACACCCATTAATACCACACTACTACAACGTATATCTAATACAAGCACTCAAACTGAAAAAAGCCTGTTCGACCGTTGGACAAATACCAGGGATATTTTCACTTTACATGATCCGGATTTATTTCATTATAAACATATACTTCTGGTAGATGATGTCATTACTTCCGGTTCAACCCTGCTTTCGTGTGCTGAATTACTCCTTACCATTCCCGGGTCAAAAGTAAGTCTCTTAGCGCTATCCGTTGCTTAACAAAAATTATAACTTTGAAATTAATTCAATAAAATTATAATTGTTTTAAAGTAGGGCAACCGCATCAAAATACATCATTATATTTTTGTCGTTTCACCTATCACCTTATCCTAACTATCAGGTTGTGATAGGTTAAAGGTGATAGGATAGATGATAGGAAGATGAAGATAAATTGTTGACAGGATTTATTCTTTTTGTTATTCCAGATATGACGTTAAAAGAACTGCTGTTACCTACCGCTTGTGACATCGCATTGGCACAGATGTGCCAACGGGAAGGCACATTAATGCCACAAGCATGGCATTGTTGTGCCAAGCCGATGACACTAGAATTTTCGTAAGCCTTCACCTCCTACTTCACCTGTACAATCACCCTTAACGTTTCACAACCTGATCATTAGGGTGGGGTGAAAGGTGAAACCTTTTTTAATAATCAATAAAAGAGAATCGGATTTTGATGAGGTCGCCCTAGTTTTGAAGAACATTTTTATAAGCAATCCATAGTTTTTTTTACTTTTGTCAATTCATATACATAATATAAAAAGAATAAGGAAGGAATTATGGAAATTGCAAGTAAGTATAACCCTACCGATGTAGAGGGAAAATGGTATCAGTATTGGTTGGAGAATCAATTCTTTAGATCGGAACCGGATGATCGCGAACCTTACACAATAGTCATACCTCCTCCTAACGTCACCGGTGTATTACACATGGGGCACATGCTTAACAATACCATTCAGGACATATTGGTACGCCGCGCCCGTATGCAAGGTAAGAATGCTTGCTGGGTTCCGGGAACCGACCATGCTTCAATCGCAACGGAAGCGAAAGTAGTTGCCAAGCTGGCATCAGAAGGCATACAAAAGAACGACCTAACACGCGAAGAATTCCTGGAACACGCTTGGGACTGGACGCGCAAACATGGAGGCATAATCCTTGAACAGCTCAAGAAACTGGGCGCTTCCTGCGACTGGGACCGTACTTGTTTCACAATGGATGAAAAACGTTCCAAAAGCGTCATAAAAGTCTTCGTTGATTTATACAATAAAGAACTTATATACCGGGGCATCCGGATGGTTAATTGGGATCCTGCCGCCCAAACCGCTATTTCAGACGAAGAGGTAATCCACAAAGAAGAACATGGGAAACTATATTATATAAAGTATAAAGTAGAGGGAGAAGATGGGTATGCAGTTATCGCAACCACCCGTCCTGAAACTATCTTTGGAGACGTAGCGGTATGCATTAACCCTAACGATCCTAAAACAGTCCACATGAAAGGGAAAAAGGTTATTGTTCCGATTGCTAACCGGGTGGTTCCGATCATTGAGGATGAATATGTTGATATGGAATTCGGTACAGGATTCCTCAAAGTGACCCCTGCACATGATGTGAACGACTATATGCTGGGCGAAAAGTATCATCTGGAAGCTCTTGATATATTCAACGATGACGGAACATTAAATGCTTATGGTTTGAAATATGAAGGAATGGACCGTTTTGCGGTACGTAAGCAGATTGAAAAAGACCTTGAAGTGATGGGCTTGATGGAGAAAGTAGAAGCCTATACCAATAGTGTAGGTTATTCGGAGCGTACGGATGTTCCTATTGAACCGAAGCTTTCTATGCAATGGTTCCTTAAAATGGAAAACCTGGCCCGTCCGGCTCTGGATGCTGTTGAAAACGATACGATTAAATTCCATCCTGCGAAATTCAAGAATATGTACCGCCACTGGATGGAAAATATTAAGGACTGGAATATCAGCCGCCAACTATGGTGGGGACATCAGATACCGGC
>DAMCDT010000124.1:0-10165 GCA_032058265.1 Tannerellaceae bacterium | reverse complement strand
TTTGCTGATAATCAATTAATAAAAAATAAAATTTGACAAATATATCATTTTGGGTATTTAAAAACAACAACTAAAATGGATTTGTTAGCTTAAAAGACATGTATACATTTGTGACAATCAAAATAGTGAACTATTAATACTAATATACATGGAAAATAACACAAAAAATAAATCCAAACGGTTACTTGTGGTAGGAAGTAGTAACACCGACATGGTCATTAAAGCAGACCATCTTCCCAGGCCAGGCGAAACAGTATTAGGGGGAACTTTTTTCATGAATCCGGGAGGGAAAGGAGCGAACCAGGCAGTTGCTACTGTCCGGCTTGGAGTTGCCGTAACTTTTATTTGCAAAACAGGGAATGATATCTTTGGGCATCAATCCCAGCAGTTACTTGAAGAAGAGGGGATTGATACATCTTACATATTTTCTGATATACGAAACCCCTCCGGAGTAGCCTTGATCACTGTTGATGCTAATGCGGAAAATTGTATAGTGGTAGCTTCAGGGGCTAATGCCAATCTAATGCCAAAAGATTTGGAAAAAGCAACGGATGCGATATATAATTGTGATATTGTCCTCATGCAGTTAGAAATACCGATTGAAACTGTAGAATATGTAGCCCGTATTGCTTATTCACAATCTAAAAAAGTCGTTCTAAATCCTGCACCAGCCCAACCTTTATCAAAAGAACTATTAGAAAATCTTTATCTGATCACTCCAAATGAAACAGAGGCTGAGATGCTTTCAGGTATAAAAATTACAGATAAGGAATCTGCCATGAAATCTGCCCGGGAGATTTGTCGTTTGGGGGTTAAAAATGTAGTCATCACTTTGGGGTCGAAAGGAGCATTGATTTACGCGAATGATGAATTTTGTCAAATAGAAGCTTATAAGGTGAAAGCAATCGATACTACAGCTGCCGGAGATATCTTTAACGGAGCTTTATGCGCGGCCTTACTGGAAGGACAATCATTAGAGGAGGCGGTCAGGTTTGCATGTAAAGCTGCTTCTATATCTGTAACACGTAATGGAGCTCGCGAATCAGCTCCTTACAGGAACGAAATCGGATCAATTTTTTATTAATAATACTATTATGTTTATCGTTCAAAGTTACTCATTAGCTATTCTTTTTTGTTTCGTCACCATGTTATGTTGGGGCTCTTGGGGAAATACCCAGAAGTTAGCTTCAAAAACATGGAGATATGAATTCTTTTATTGGGATTATGTTGTAGGAGTATTGTTGTTCTCGATTATCTCAGCCTTTACATTAGGGAGTATCGGCTCTGAAGGACGCAGTTTCCTTATTGACCTCGGACAAGCCAATTGGATGAATTTGGGGAGCGCCTTTATAGGAGGAGTTATTTTTAATGCTTCTAATATTTTATTATCGGCAGCCGTTTCAATTTGTGGATTATCAGTAGCTTTTCCAGTTGGTGTTGGGCTTGCATTGGTGTTAGGAGTACTTATTAATTATTTTGGCGCGGCTAAGGGAGAGCCATTATTTATTTTTCTGGGTGTTTTTTTAATTACAATCGCAATTATCCTGAATGGATTAGCTTACAAAAAAGCATTGGTTGGTACTAAAAAAGTTTCTACCAAAGGGATCTTTATTGCTGTTTCAGCCGGCGTAATTATGGCTTTCTTCTATCGTTTTGTAGCTGCTTCTATGGACTTAACTAATTTTGCATCCCCGGCGCCAGGTAAACTAACGCCTTATACTGCTGTTTTCATTTTTGCCGTAGGAGTATTCATTAGTAATTTCCTTTTTAATACTATTGCAATGAAAAAGCCCGTAGAAGGCGAGCCCGTTTCTATCAGGGGGTACTTCAAAGGTAAATCCGGCACACACTTAGTCGGGATCTTAGGAGGGATCATTTGGTGCCTTGGGCAGTCTTTCAGCATGATTGCTTCAGAAAAAGCAGGGGCTGCCATTTCGTATGGGCTTGGACAAGGAGCTACGCTTGTTTCTGCTTTATGGGGTATTTTGATATGGAAAGAATTTAAAAATGCACCTAAAGTCTCTAACTATCTGAATTTAGGCATGTTCATTTTATTTATTATTGGATTGGCCTTTCTGATATACGCAGGAGCTTGATTCAATTCTAACATTTTCTACATCTATTGTTATGTTGGCTATAATCTACTTGATTATAGTCAATGCAGAATGTTTTATCATTTTTTATCAATTTATTTTAATACTATTTTATGAAAAGGGGAATTAAGGATTTTCATGTCCGCATTTATTTAAAAAGAATCCGGGAATTATTCATTTACAGGATTTTATTGGTCATTATTTCCATATTTATTTCTGTTGGGATAAATGCTGATGACTTCAGTGCATTACCTCATCAAGCTCAGGCAACACAAGAGAACAAACAGATTGAGGGGATCGTAACAGATGTTAGCGGAGAAACTATTATTGGAGCAAATGTCTCTGTAAAAGGAACTACTATCGGGAGTATTACAGATATCAATGGCCATTTCACATTGAGTGTTCCACCCAATGCTATTTTGGTTATTTCATATATCGGATATACTACATTAGAAATACCTGTCGGTAATAATCTGAATCTCTCTATCATATTAAGAGAAGATACACAGACACTTGAAGAAATAGTGGTTGTAGGTTATGGCGTTCAGAGAAAACTCAGCGTTACAAACGCTATTAGTAGTATTGGCACAGATGATATTTCTGAGCGGAATGCAACAAATACGAACCAGGCATTACAAGGCAAGTTACCGGGATTAACGATAATAGACAGAGGAGGAGCGCCGGGAGAAGAAGAGCTTACGTTACGTATCAGAGGGGTAACTTCTTTAAATGACAATAATCCATTAGTGTTAATTGATGGCATTCCGGGAAGCTTATCACAGGTAAATCCTATCGATATCGAATCTGTCTCCGTTTTAAAAGATGCTGCTTCTGCCGCGATTTATGGTTCAAGGGCTGCGGCCGGAGTTGTTTTGGTAACGACCAAAGCGCCAAAAGAAGGAAAACTTTCCATTACTTATAACGGTTATCTTGGATTTGCCCGTTCCAATAACCTTCCTGATCACATGGATGCTGTAACTTATATGAAACAACAAAATGCTGCTTATATGAATACGTATGGATATAAATTCTATACAGATGAATATATTCAGGAATGGCCGGCAAACCATGCAAATGATCCAGAGAAATATCCGAGGCCAAATACATGGGCAGATGCTATGTTCAGCGTAGCTCCGCAACACAGTCACACGCTGACTCTAAGTGGTGGTAATGAAAAAATCACAAACCGTATTTCAGTAAGATACATGGATCAGAAGGGAGTTCTCCCGAATTATGAGTTTAATATTTCCGAGTTTAGAGCAAGAAACCAATTCAGGGTAAATAAAAAATTGACCTTGAATTCAAATATTAATGTCCGGATGAGTGAACGTCAAGGGCCATATAATGAATGGGAATCTTATAACCGTATGTGGCAAAACAGTCAATGGGGCGTCCCTGAATATAAAGATGGTTCCTATGGGCTTTCCGTAGACAGTTATAGTCCGCTTATCAATGCAAAAGAAAGAGGGCTTTCAACAACAAAAAGAGCATATATTATGGGCATTTTCAGAGGTGAATATGAATTATTTGATTGGTTAAATATAAATGCTCAATATTCAACTCAGTTTTATTTCTCCAATCGGAAGTCATTTGAAAACAAGTATGATTTTACGGACAAGCTTTATCCTGAAAGAAGAACATTCAATACTATAAACAGGATGACTGATAGAAGAGACCGCTCTAAAGAAGATCAAATTGATCTACAATTAGTTTTGAATAAAAAGTTTAAAAAGCATATAATAAGTGGTATCTTAGGTTATTCGGAAATACTTTATGAAGGAGATGATTTGGAAGGTTACAGGCAGAACTTTTATAATAATAATCTGCAAACAATCTCAATGGGAGCGAATGATGCAACAAGAAATGCGACAGGAGGATTCTCCGAATGGGGATTACGCTCATACTTCGCTCGTGTAAATTACGAATATGACAGCCGATACCTTCTTGAAGCAAATGCAAGGTATGATGGTTCTTCCAGATTTGCAAAAGGGCATCAATATGGTTTCTTCCCTTCTTTTTCGGCGGGATGGCGAATATCGAGTGAAAGTTTTTGGGAATCATTAAAAGAAACTGTTAATGAGTTGAAGTTAAGAGGGTCATGGGGCGAAGTTGGTAGTCAGCAAGTAGGACTGTATTCATTTATGAAAACATATAATCAAAATAATTATATATTTAATGAACAATTGGCTACGGGATACAGGATCGTTGATTTGGCAAGTGAAGATATTTCATGGGAAACCACAAGGCAGTTAAATTTTGGATTAGATGGTTATCTATTTGACAGTAAAGTGAATTTGTCTTTAGATTATTATAAGAAAAGAACAGAAGATATCTTACTGAAAGCTCCTATTCCTACTGTTATGGGACTTAATCCAACGAATACGAATGCCGGAATCGTTGAGAATAAAGGATGGGAGTTTGTCATCGGAGGGCGGCAAGACTTCGGAGATTTTAGAGTTGAATTAAGCTTTAATGCTAATTATAATCAAAATAAAGTCATAGATCTGGCAGGCACCGGTCCACATATTTCAGCTTTTGGAAATAGTGACTATCGAACTATTACTACCGAAGGAAAACCTATTAATTCTTTCTATGGGTTTGAAACAGATGGTTTTTTCCAAACACAGGAAGAAGTTGACAATTATGCGAAATGGGATGGTTCGGTTGGCCCAGGTGATATAAAATATGTAGATCAAAATAATGACGGGGAATTAACTCCTGACGACTACGTTATATTTGGTAACGAGATGCCTGATTGGACTTTCTCTTCAAATATGTCTGTATCATGGAAAAACCTGAGATTGGATTTATTCTGGCAAGGAGTAACAGGTTCGGATAAACTAATGACCGGAGCCATTCTGGAACATGGTATATGGGGTGGTTTTACTCATAAAGTTTGGGCTGATTACTGGACACCTGAAAACCCAAATGCTAAATATCCGAGACCAACCAAATACACAATGAAAAATGCGCAGATATCGGATTTTTCAATGCTTAATGGTAGTTATCTACGATTAAAAAATATTAGGCTATCGTATGATATTCCAAAAGAATGGTGTGAGAAAATTCAAGTCGGAGCTATAAATGTATATGTATCTTCAACTAACTTACTAACATTTTCCGAATTAAACAAATACAATATTGATCCGGAAATGATTGAAAGAGGCCAGGAATCCAGGTTTCCACAAACATCAGTTACTACAATAGGTCTCAATGTAAATTTTTAAATCTGAGTAAACATGAAAGCTTATAAAATAATATTATTGTATTTTAGTCTTTTTGTAATGACACTGGTATCTTGTACAGATTTAAGCCCATTACCTAAAGACAGATTAGCGAGTGATTTGTTTTGGAAAACCACAGACGATGCTGTTTTTGCGTCTAATGGTGTCTATTCTATACTTGGGAATCAGTGGCGGTATACGTGTATGGATTCGTATTCGGATCTGTCACACATTATTTTACAATGGAGATCTGAATCACAAATTGAGAAACATACGTTTGATGCCAGTAATAATGTGGTAGCTGATGAATGGAGCCATTATTATAGACTGGTTCAGGCAGCCAATAACTTTCTTGATAATGTTGACTTAGTCGAAGAAATAGAGGAGAATCTTAAAAACCGGTTGGTAGCTGAAATGAAAACGTTGCGTGCCTATGCTTATATTAATTTAGTTATGCTTTATGGTGATGTTCCTCTTATAACAACAACGTTGAATATAGAAGAGGCTAAATCCGTTTCAAGGACGGCAGTTAATGAGGTTTGGGATTTTATAGCAGAAGAACTAACATCCGCATCGAATGATTTGCCACCTGAACAAGAGGAAAGAGGAAGAGTCACAAAAGGAGTAGCTTTAGGCTTAAAAGCCAAAGCCATGTTATATGCGGGAAGGTTTCAAGAGGCAAAGGCAGCAGCTAAATCAGTCATGGATTTGGGGGTACATAAGATTTATGAATCATACGCCGGATTGTTCAATTATGAAGGTGAATCATGCTCGGAAATAATGTTTGCCAGGCAGTATGCAAGGAATCTGAATAGCCATGAAATATTTAATTTCTTTACCCCTAATAGTTTGTATACTCAGCGATGCCAGGCTATACCCACCAAACGATTAGTTGATGCGTATTTGATGAAAAAAACAGGTTTACCCATCGAGAATCCTAGCAGTGGGTTTGATCCTAGAAACCCTTATAATGATAGGGATCCGCGATTAAGCCACACAATTTATGTAACGGGCGATGAACTACCAAATGGAACTATTCTGAATACATTACCAGGCAATGGTTCGGGAGATGATATTTCTATTTCTGCAGAAAATGTAACACCCACAGGCTGGTATTTTAAGAAATATGTCAGTGATACCGATTATCCTGACCCTGGAAATTGTGGAGTAAATCTGATTTATTTACGTTATGCCGAAGTATTACTTATTTATGTTGAAGCAAGCGTAGAATTAGGAGAGATTGATCAAACGGTATTGGGAGCCCTAAACGAAATAAGAAAACGTCCGGATGTGAATATGCCTGATGTGACAACCACAAATCAAACAGAGCTTAGAGAAATTGTCCGAAGAGAAAGACTCGTAGAATTAGCTATGGAAGGACACCGGCTCTTTGATATCAGAAGATGGCGTATCGGTGAAGAAGTTATTCCCGGAACGGTAAAAGGCATGACATATACAAACCAGGAAGGAAATTTAGTAACAGTTGAATTATCAGGATATGTCAAAGAATTTAAATCTGACCGACATTATCTGTGGCCAATTCCTTTCAGGGAAAGAGATTTAAATAATAATCTTACCCAGAATCCGGGCTATTAAGCATTCAGAGAAATACAATCATAATTAATCACTTTAAATTTTAATATTATGAATAAATTAGCAATCGCAACTATGCTGGTTTTACTTTCAGTAACGTCAGCCTGTGCGCAGAAAAAAACAAAAACTCTCCCCGCTGAAGTAACACTTTCTAAAGAAACTTTATTAGATAAGATCAAAGGAGGATGGGCAGGACAAACGATCGGTTGTACATACGGAGGGCCTACTGAATTCCGCTACAATGGGACTATGATCCAAGATTATGTTCCTATCGAATGGCCCGATGGATACATCAATTGGTATATGGATGCAGTGCCGGGCCTGTATGATGATGTATATATGGATCTAACATTTGTGGAAGTTTTCAATCGTTTGGGATTGGATGCTCCGGTTGAAGAGTTTGCATTAGCTTTTGCCAATGCGGAATATCCTTTATGGCATGCAAATCAGGCTGCCCGTTACAATATTCTACAGGGAATTATGCCTCCGGAATCAGGGCATTGGTTAAATAATCCTCATGCAGATGATTTAGATTATCAGATTGAAGCTGATTTCGCAGGGCTGATGTCTCCGGGTATGCCCAATACCGCATCTGAAATTTCAGATAAAATAGGGCATATTATGAATTATGGAGATGGATGGTATGGCGGAGTATATGTAGGAGCTATGTATTCGTTAGCGTTTATTTCGGACGATATAGAATTTATCGTAACAGAAGCACTCAAAACAATCCCTAAACAAAGTGTTTTCTATCAATGTATGACTGATGTGATTAAATGGCATAAACAATATCCTAATGATTGGAAAGCAACATGGTTCGAATGTGAAAAAAGATGGAGCCAGGATATCGGTTGCCCCGATGGGGTATTCACTCCCTTCAATATTGATGCCGTTATCAACAGTGCATATATAATTATCGGTTTGCTATACGGCGAAGGTGATTTTTATAAAACAATCGACATTTCTACCCGTTGTGGCCAGGATTCGGATTGCAATCCTGCTTCGGCCGGAGGTATTTTAGGAACCGTACTCGGATATAGTAAAATCCCTGAGAAATGGATGAAAAATTTAAGAGAGGTTGAAAATAAGAAGTTTGCTTTCACCACTATGTCGCTGAATGACACTTATAAAATGGGTTTCGACCAGGCATTGCAAGTGATTGAACGAAATGATGGCAAAATAAGAGATAAAGAAGTAACGATCAAATGTCAAAAGCCTGTAGCCGTACGATACGAAAAAGCATTTGAAGGACATTATCCTGTTAAGCAAATAAGCCTAAACAAACAGATTGACAATATCGGCGAAATATCTTTCGAGGGAATTGGGGTTATTTTCTCAGGAGGCCTACGTTCCCAAGACAATAATTATGTAGGAAAAGTGGAGGCATATTTAGATGGTAAATTAATAGAAACCGTGAATTTACCAGCTGATAATTTAAAACGGCGTCACGATATATTCTGGAAATATCAGCTTCCTAAAGGCAAACATACAGTTACATTTAAATGGCTGAATCCTTCTAAAGATGCAACAATCCATTTCCGAAATGCATTAATTTATTCCGACAAACCAACAGCTTCACAAATATCTAAGCATTAAAAATAGTGACCTTGTTTCACTTTAATTTTAGTAGATCTTGTAGTTCACTGAATTACAAGATCTATTTTTTTAGAACGATTCGCATTAATATACATTCCTTTAAGGTTTTACCCTAATACCTTTGACCTAAAAGCTTCATACATTTTATCTGCCACCAGCCGGTGGATATTTATCCACCAATTGGTGCATATTAATCCACCGGCTGGTGGCAGATAAAATATGCAAGAGGAAAAGATGAATCACTCGTGACTCATAGAGAACAAGGTAACATCAAATAAAACACAATAGAAAGTGATAAAACTAAAACATACCCTTTTATTTATGCAACACATATTTCCCGGTACGGTTATCTCGTATAACACCTGACCAGTTTAAGCCGAAACCGAAATCATATAAGTTGCCATCCGTATCCAGATGACATTCCATATCGAAGGGAGTATCTTCAGCTTGTTTTTCTACGACAGACATATTAGCAGGCATTTGTATAGGCAATAGACCGGATGGTTCGCTTTTTCCTGAGATAATATCCAAAACAGCTTGTTCACTAACTCCGAACCGTATAAGAATTCCATCCACTTCTTTTTCAAATTCATTGAAAACCATCGGACGGCTGGCATTAACTATCACGATGACCGGCTTGCTTTGCATCTTGCTTTTCGTTTCCAATATGACATCTAAATCCTTTGTATTCTTAACGGTAACGGTTTTATTTTTGTAAGAACGGTTATTAATGGCCGGATCGATTACCGGATCACCTGCTGCTATACTATGTGAACGGGCGTCCACTGCTGTATAGGGACGATATTGAAGCGATATTGGTACATAGCCATTCCCTCCTGCTTTCCGGTCTTCTATATCATATCCTCCGCCATCGCCATTGGCGTGCGGGCTGTTTACAAAGACCAGGGCAAGGTCAGCCTGCGACGGATCATCCGTTACGTTGTAATATTTCTCAACCATCCTAATATTTACCGGATAATTATATCTTTCCTCGGAATAGTTACCCCACCAATCACGAACGGAAGGTGTATATATTTTGGGAATATAAACCGTTTTTTTCTCTTTTACAGGTAATAGATTCCCTTTATTTTTCAGCATAACTACAGATTTTACCTGAGCATCGTAACCTTCCTGCATAAACTGTGGACTACCTACAACCTCATCACTCTTTTCCGGATCGAGGTACGGATTCTCAAACAGGCCGAGCCTGAGCATATTCCGCAGAAGCCTTACAGCGGACTGTTCAAAACGGTTACGCATAAATTCTTCGCCATGTTCTTCTACTCCCATCTTATACGCTGCTAATACAGGCGCCATTTCATTGTTTCCACCGAACTGATCGACACCGGCCATAATGGCCAGATAGTGGCGTTCGTCGACGGATAACTTCTCAACACCCCATGGTTTTCCTAAAAATTCGTCGGGAGTTTTACCTTCATCCTGAGTAATTCCCCAGTCTGTACATACTACACCCTCATATTTATACGCATCCCGTAAAAGGTCAGTTATCATCCACTTATTATATCCATTAGCCAGATTACTACCGTCAGGCGTCATATTGTATGAAATCGTATAATACGGCATGATGGCTGAAGCCATTTGGGTTGGTCCATCCAGGTTTAACGCTCCGAATACAAACGGTTCAACCTGCTGACGGAA
>DAMCDT010000123.1:5335-10328 GCA_032058265.1 Tannerellaceae bacterium | reverse complement strand
ATAGCGTCCAGATTCACCTCAAGGATCGTTTCATGCGTCTTCTTTTCTAACAATTCTGAGATTCTTTCAAAATGAAAACGGCGAGACCCTTTCAATAAAATAAGTTCATTCCTGAAATTCTTTATGGTAGTGGAGGAGATAAACTCATCGGTTGTTTGATAAAACTCTTTCTGTATATTAAAAAACTCTCCATTTTCTTTAATGTCACGTCCGATACCAATAATACGGTCTATCTTTTTTCGTTCAACAAGATCTGCTACTTTTTTATACAATGATTTAGGAAGTGTGCCCGATTGAAGGATATCGGATAAGATAAGCGTACTCTTTATGTTCTTTTCAGTATGGCGGCTTCTTAAAAAGTCGAGCGCGATATTTAAAGAATTTATATCTGAATTGTAAGTATCATTAATAAGTAAGCAATTATTTATTCCTTGCTTAACATCCAGACGCATAGCAACAGGTTCTAAAAGCCTGAACTTAGTCGTATCCCTGATACTTGTTGGTTTAAGATAAAGCATTAAGGCGATACAATGCATAACATTTTCAATGGAGGCATCATCTGTAAATGGAATTACATATTTATTAGTTAATCCCATAAGTGTACAGACGATTTCTGTTTCCGTTTCTTTCTTTTTGATCGATTCGATAAAAAGGGGCGCGTCAGAATTGATACGGCTCCAGGCTATTGCTTTATGGGAGAGTAGCGATGATTCCATACAATTGGCAATAAAAGAATTGTCGCCATCATAGATTATAGCTTCACAATCTGTAAATAATTGTAATTTCTCCATGCACTTTTGTGTCATGGAAATAAAGTTTTCCTGATGGGCTTCACCAATATTTGTCAGGATACCAATGGTCGGAGATATTATAGGACGTAATCGTTCCATTTCATCGGGTTGGGAAATACCTGCTTCGAAAATACCTAATGTATTCTTTTCATTCATTTGCCAAACAGAAAGAGGTACTCCCAGTTGGGAATTATAACTCCGCGGAGAACGGACAATATTAAAATCATTATGCAATAATTGATACAGGAATTCCTTTACAATTGTTTTTCCATTACTACCGGTAATTCCTATAACAGGAATATCAAATTTTTTTCTATGGTAAATAACTAACTTTTGTAAAGCACTTAATGTATCATTAACTAATATGAAATTAGCTTCCGGCATATTATTAAATTCGGGAAGCATTTCGCTGATGATAAAGTTTCTTACACGTAGATTATATAATTCTCCAATGTATTTATGCCCGTTATTCGTTTTGGTTTTTAAAGCGAAAAATAGGCTTTGTTCAGGGAAAGAAAGTAAACGGCTGTCAGTAAGTAATGTATTTATAATTGTATCATCAAGTTTGTCCGCTTTAACTCCAATTACACGGGCAATCTCTTTCATTGTATATTCCATACTCTTATTCTATCTTAGATCGTAATAGTTCGATTTCTTTTGAAAGATAAAAATAAGGAAATTTATCATGCAAAGCTTCAGCTTTTAACAAAGTTTGCGAGATAAACCGTTTGTATGCCTCACTTTGAGGTTGAAAGGGTTTATGATTAATAGCTTTTTTGATCTCTTGCCATTCTTTCAGTATTAATTGAGAGCCGGAAGAAAGAAAATGTTCGGAAAATCTTCCCCATATATATTCTATTGCTAGTGAAGATGGATGTATCATGTCATCGGCGTAAAAACGATAATCCCGCAATTCATCCATCATGATTTCATAAGCCGGAAAATAATCAATATGTTCGGGATAACGTTTCTGAAGTTTATCAATAGCTAATAAGAGGATAGATTTACTTAATTGATTCAGATGAGCTCCATCCTTCCAATGGCGTATGGGACTTACGGTAAACAATATCTTTAATCCAGGGTTTTGCTCCCATAAAGAAAGTAAAAGTTTGTTCCACTCCAGAACTATCTCATCCACATATAACATTTCCCTTTGAAACATTTTATCCGGTAATTTGTGACAATTAGAAACTATTTGTCCATTCCTTAATAAACGATATACAAATGCAGTTCCGAAAGTAATTATAAGTCGTGATGCTTTTTCCAGATTATTTGATGAAGTAGATAACCGATTGTTTATTTTATTTAGTGATTCTTGCTTTGTAGAAGAAGAGAAACGGCTATGGTGTGAGAAGCTATGGAATACGCCTTCATGTTCAAATAAATCTGAAGATGAATAACGTTCAGGATGTAGCAACTTATTAATGGATAGAGCTACAGAAGACGGATTGTACAAAGTACCAAAGGGATTTATATCTACAGTGAATTTATTCTCGTTTAATATTTCTCCGATATTCTCAGCAAAACAAGAACCTATCAGCATAATCTCATCCTGAAATGAGAACTCAAATATTGATTTTGAAATAACCACCTTTGTCCTGAATTCCATATATTATTATATAAAGGATTGTACTTTAAAGACTAATTCCATCCATACCCAATAACGTATGGCCTTTCCAAGAAACATTGAGATAGCAACAATCCAAACATTTGCCCGCAGAAAACCTAATGCAACGGCAATAAAATCACCAATACCTGGAAGGAAAACAAAAAAGGCCGTCCAGGCACCTTTGTTTTTAATCCAGTTTTGTACTTTCTGAAGTTTTTCTTTATCCAGCTTCAGGTATTTCTCGATCCATTCTACTTTACCCATCATTCCCAACCAATAACATGTCATTCCTCCTAAGAAATTGCCTAGTGTAGCGGCTATCATACACGGCCAATAAGAAGCTCCGGCTAATAACACACCTGTTAATACAACTTCACTGCTGAAAGGTAGTATAGTAGCAGCAAGGAATGATGCTATAAAAACGCCTATATAACCATATTCTATTAAGAATTCCATAACCGAAGGGATGATAATACAATAAAGAGGATCATTGAGATATGGAACAGGAAGAACCGTTTTTTATCTTTTTTTACAGTGAAGAAGTGACCTAATAAGATTGAACCGGATAAGCAGGCAACGCTTAAAAACTCATTAGACGATTGTTCATAAAAGAAAAAAAGCAGATACGAAAGCACGGAAAAACTAATCAGAAAATATAAGTATTGCCGCGCACGTAAATTATCATCATGCACATGTGTAAAGATATAAATAGCTGATATAAGCAATAGTATTCCGGGAAAAACAAAAGCAATCCAATCCGTTGGATTTGTATTTGTTATATCAAGCATTCTTATTTTAGACAAAACAACAAATGCAGAACTAAAATAAGTAAAGTCATGTTTGTAGATACATATTGCCAATAGTATCCAATAAACGGTTCCAAAACTTAAAAAAGACGCAATGAAAGTTCTAAGATTTAGTGTTTTAAAGTTATACATTCCTATCCAGAACAGCGGTAAAAACCATATAATGTGAGCCCATAAAAGACTTCCAACCCCTATGAATAAGGCAGCATTGTATGCTTTGAACACAGCTTTAGGATCATGGTAGGAAGTAAAAAGTTCATACATAGCCAGGATAAGGCAAAAGACACCTGCCAATGTCGGTTTCAAAGGGAAAAAATCAAAGTTTGTGCTGATAAAAAAGATATACAAAAAGAATGGTAGAAGTGTTTTCTCACGTATGATTACCAGAACATAATTAGTTCTGTGGATAAGAAAAGCGCCGCCTACCGTCAACAAAAGGCCGATCAGATAAGTAATTGTTTTATTCGGTAATAATTGGCAGATAGCATTCCATAAGGGTAGAGTCGTCGTTTCACTGTAAACGGGATAACCAATGGAATTGATATATCCGATCACCCAGAATGCTAAAGATACAGCCAATAAATAAATATATGTAAAGGGAGTATCTACATTATATTGTCTGGTATAATTTGAATAAACACTTCTCATGGATACATTTTACAGGTCAAAGCCAATATCCTTTCTATAATACATTTTATCGAAATTTATTTGCGAAGCTATACTATAAGATTGCTTAAGAGCTTCAGCCATATTATCACCGTACGAACTGATGGCTATTACACGTCCGCCGTTCGTTAGTATTTGGTCATTAACCTGTTTGGTTCCGGCATGAAATGCTATGGTATCCGGTGAATCTATCTGGTCAATGCCGCTTATTTGTTTACTCTTTTGATATGCTTCCGGATAACCTCCGCTTACAAGCATGACAGTTACGGCTGTACGGGAATCTTCCGTTAAATCTTTTTCTTTCAAATTACCATTAGCAATACCTTCAAGTAGATCTACAAAATCACTTTGGATGCGTAGCATGACTACTTCAGTTTCAGGATCACCCATCCGGCAATTATACTCGATTACTAAAGGTTCGTTATTGACTTTTATTAATCCGAGGAAAATAAAGCCTTTGTAATCGATACTTTCCTCTTTTAAACCCTTAATAGTCGGTTTGATAATGCGGTCTTCAACTTTTTTCATAAAAGCATTATCAGCAAATGGAACAGGTGATACCGCCCCCATGCCACCGGTATTAAGTCCCGTATTTCCTTCACCGATTCGTTTGTAGTCTTTGGCAACAGGTAATATTTTGTAATCATTCCCATCCGTCATAACGAATACAGAACATTCTATACCATTAAGGAATTCTTCAATAACAACTGTATTACTTGCATCGCCGAACATTCCACCAAGCATATCTTCCAGCTCTTTTTTTGCCTTGTCAAGTTCATTTATAATTAAAACGCCTTTTCCGGCAGCGAGTCCATCTGCTTTTAAAACGTATGGAGCTTGTAATGATTCGAGGAAAGCAAAACCTTCTTTAAGCGATTCAATAGTAATACTCTTGTAACGGGCTGTAGGGATATGGTGACGCTGCATAAAAGCTTTGGCAAAATCTTTACTTCCTTCCAGTTGGGCGCCCTCTTTACTTGGGCCTATCACAGGAATGCTTTGTAAAGACGGATCATTCTTGAAGAAATCATATATACCCTTAACCAACGGATCTTCCGGGCCAACCACTACCATATCTATATGATTAGCTAATACAAAGTTTTTAATAGCCGGAAAATCTG
>DAMCDT010000123.1:797-5325 GCA_032058265.1 Tannerellaceae bacterium | reverse complement strand
GGGCTGTTCCCGCGTTACCTGGGGCAATATATAGTTTATCTACTTTTATACTTTGGGCGATCTTCCATGCCAATGCGTGTTCTCTACCCCCTGAACCTACTAATAGAATATTCATCATTGTTATCTTTTATATTAATCTTTCCCGAAATCATCCGGCCTTTTTCTAAAAGGCTTTTTAGGTGATTTCTTACCACGGAACCTATCATCGCGGTCTTTAAAATGTTTTACTCCAAATTCTTTTTTGTCTTTTGGTACGAGAATTTTATTAGGAACTAAACCTTCCAGATCTTTTTCATCCTCCGCATGTGCCGCGGCAAAGCGGCGTTCGGGGCGGTCTATCTTTCCTGTTTTGAAATTAAGAGGGCGATCTGTCTTTCGTCTGTTATCATTCCTTTTATCCGGATAAGAATTTTGTTGTGTTTGATTGCCTTCTTCATGTAAAGCCTTCTTGTAATCTTTGTTTTTACCTTCAAAGATTTCATAGCAACGGTACTCACATTCAAGAGAACCATTCATTAATTTCATCTTTTCACTCGGACGAAGGCCTATTTTATCAAAAAACTCCTCTTTGTAGCTAAGTATCCAAACTTTATATCCGGTGAAGGCATGTTTCATCCTTTCCCCTATCATACTATACAGTCCCATTAAGTCGCGTGATGAAATACGTTCGCCATAAGGAGGGTTGGTAACCATTATTCCCGGCTGAGGCGCTTCCTTAAATTGTTGAATAGGTAATACTTTCAGGTCAACATATTTCATTAGTCCGGCATTTTTTATATTCTTTTCCGCAATGGCAATGGCTGCGGGAGAAATATCACTTCCATAGCATTTAAAGGTGAAGGGGCGTTCCGCACTCTCGTCATTATAAATACGATCGTACAAATCTGGATCGAAGTCAATCCATTTCTCAAAAGCGAATTCCTTACGATGGATACCCGGAGCAATATTCAGGGCGATCATGGTAGCTTCAATTAATAAAGTACCTGAGCCACACATCGGATCGACAAAATTAGATTCGCCTTTCCATCCTGTCTTGAGTATCATACCTGCCGCTAAAACTTCATTCAATGGGGCTTCCGTCTGCTCGATCCGGTAACCTCTTTTATGAAGGCTTTCTCCGGAACTGTCAATGGACAATGTACAATCATTATGAGAAATATGGATATTAATATGCAGGTCGGGATTATTTACACGTACAGACGGACGCTTCTCAAACTTCTCCATAAAGTAGTCGACGATGGCATCTTTTGTGCGGTAAGCTACAAACTTAGAATGATTAAAATCTTCTGAGTAAATAACAGAATCGATAGCGAATGTCTTATCCAGGGTAATATATTTTTCCCAAGGTATTTCCTTGACACGCTTATATACCGTATCCGCGTCTTTAGCTTTGAAGTGATAGATCGGTTTGAGTATCCGTAAAGCGGTACGACAATAAAAATTTGTTTTATATAAAAGCTCTTTATTTCCTGTAAAGGAAACCATCCGACGACCTATTTGCACATCGTTCGCCCCTAAAGCTATTAATTCACCGGCTAATATTTCTTCCAACCCATAAAGAGTCTTAGCCACCATTTCAAAATTCGCTTCGCTCATTTTAATTGAAAATTGAAAATTGAAAATTATTATTTCTCATTTTTATTATTCCATATATTGTCTGTCTCAAAGGCTACTCACCAGAGAAGACAGTTTGATTCATAATATCGTTTATTAATATCTTGTTTTTTGCTTTATTGTGTGAGGAAAACCCATTTTCAATTTTCAATTTTCAATTGAGATATTGTGGCCCCGGCCTCAATATCTCTCGTAATCCAGACGTTGCCGCAAATTATTGCTCCATCGCCTATATGGATTCTACCGAGAAGGGTTGAGTTAGAATAAATTGTTACATGATCACCTAATACCGGGTGACGTGGAATACCACGGATAATATGGCTGTTTTCATCAGGTGGAAGTTTTTCACCTGCTAAACTTACGCCCTGGAAGATACGGACATGATTACCGATAATACTTGTTTCTCCGATGACTGTGCCCGTCCCGTGGTCAATTGAAAAGTGATGTCCTATCCGTGCACCGGGATGAATATCAATTCCGGTTTCGGAATGGGCCATTTCGGCTATCATACGGGGTATAAAAGGGACATTCAGTTTATAAAGTTGGTGCGCGATCCGGTGATTTGTAATAGCGCGAACGCCCGGATAACAAAAGATTACTTCGCCGGGATTCTGTGCCGCAGGATCATTATTAAACATAGCTTCTACATCTGTTGTCAACAAACGCCGTAATTCGGGAAGTGTCGCGATAAATGCTTCGGATAATGATTCAGCCTTTTCGGATATTTCATCTTCCGGACTACTGGCGCAGCTCTTATCCGAAAAACAAAGCCCGGCATAGATCTGCTTTGATAATATACAATGGAGTCTTTCAACATTGACTCCGGTATGAAAACGTATGGTTTGCTTACTGATACGTGCCATTCCATAATAACCGGGAAAGATAACTGCCCGGCAAAGTTCCACAATTACCTTTAAAATATCTTCCGATGGCAAAGCCTCTTCATCTTTATACGGATGAAATAACTGTTTATAAGAGTCTTCGTCAGACAGTTGATCTATGGTATCAGCAATAATATGCTTAGAAGTTTGCATCAATTACCAGATCATCACTATTTTAAATAAGACATCCCTAGGAGGATATATATCTCCAGTATAAAAATCACTAACTGTAAAGTAAAAGGCCATGGACCCCACCGCATAATCAAATGAGTATGACTCAGTGAATAATGCAGCATTATCATTATCTATAATTATATAACTTGGGATTGAATACGGCAATGGATTCCATGTTCTAAAAGAATCGTTATAATAATATGCTATCACAGCTCCATTATTAACGACATCACTAGTTAGAGAAGGTACATCTTTTACTTCATGCATATAATATGTACCTAATTCATTGTAATTTGGCTTTTCACTTTCACCCATTAACCTCCAATCTTGTTGCGGCACAGTATATTCAATTATTTTCCAATTGGCGCCTTCACCTGGAAGTCCCTCTGGCCCCGGAGGTCCCTCTGGACCCATTGGCCCTTCACAAGATATAAATGTAACGGCTATCAATAAAGCAAATAATAATCTTTTCATATTTTTCATATTTTATTCAATTCGACAAAAATACATAAATTAAAACAAAATCTATCTCGTTTTGTTGTTTTGATATATATATTGATCCTAAAAATAGATCAGAATATTAGGATTATGTAAGAGGATTATGAAAAGAGATATTGGAGGCTACACTTATTTTTGTCGAAGTGTTCTCAATGGTGCATGCTTCCAATGAATCATTATTGTTTATTTATACAGGATTCAAACATACATCTGAATCCTGTTTTCATCAATTAAAAATCTACTCTTTTGAAATCAATCATTTGCAGGATGGGCTGAATATAAGTAAATGGTACCACGTCCTGGACGAACATTACCTTGGTATAAATTATATTCGTCAATGCCGCCATCGTCTTTAAATATTTTATATTTTAAACTAATATAATTCAATACAACTCCAATTTCAAAATATTGGCCTGATGCATAATTAAATGAATATTCCGGATTACCACTTCCATTGAATATATGAACAACCCTGTATAGCACTGAACCTCCTTGGCTTACAGTCACATTCGGAGTATTTCTGATATTTTGGTAGAACCAGTTCGTTGAACTACCAAATAAATCCCTATTACTAATGGTAGAATATGATTTGAAACTTACCTCCCATTCTAAATTATAGTTACATTTATACCAAGATGAACCTACTCTTTTTTCTGCATTTTCATATAAATAAAATAGTCCAGACCAGGTATATCGTGTTTTCTGGAAAAAACCTACTGCATATTCCATTTTTACACGATATAAATTATCTCTTGTCTCCCAATAGTAATAATCACCAAGCCATAAAACACTTCCTCCTTTATATCTATTAGGATTAATTGGTGGATTATCACTACGCAAATTAGAATTTTGCATTTCGATTATTATATCATTTGGCATATATAAATCAACTATACTATCGCCTATAATTATGAATCCATTTTCATTTATAACCTCAGCAAAAAAAGGATTCGACAATGATAAGCGAAAACTTGTGTACCCGTTCTCATCTTTTTCTTCTGTAATAATTCCGGATTTAAGTTTTTCTAAAAATAAAGGGGATCTTTGAGGCGAATCATTTTTTAAATGAACTTTTTTCTTTAAAAATAATTCTACCATTTTATTTTCTTCTTCTAAAATTTGATTATAAATAATCCTTTGTGAAATAAATCCATTGAAATATTTTTTTTCAATTTCCGTTCGTTTATCCTCATCAAATTTTTGCAACCAATTTATTGTTTGAAAAAGATGATTTTTATCTTTAAAAACAAGCATCCCATCTTTAACAGTTGGCATTTCTATACCTGGATCATTCTCTTCTATTTGATCAGAAGTTTGCATTTGTTTCAGCTCATTGATACTATCAGAGCATGACAAGAAAA
>DAMCDT010000123.1:0-787 GCA_032058265.1 Tannerellaceae bacterium | reverse complement strand
AAGAAAAATAACAAAAATGAAGACAAATAAATTAAATTTTTCATGACATTAAAATTTAAAAGGTTACACGATAAATTGGTTGTCTCAAATATAATAAAATAAATTTAAAATAACAAATATTTAATTAAAAATATTTGTAAGTTAATTTATGATTATATAAATTGAATTGTATTATTTCAGCTTTTTCCTGACTTCGTCAACGATTCACCCAAAAATTATCATCAAATAGTTTAGGAATGCGTTAATGTCTAAGAAATTATTGTATCTCCTATATACTTTTCCCACCCTATCTATCACCTTCACCTTCATGCTTAAATGTGCTGTTTATGAGAGATAAAAGCGTGGAAGATTATCTTCCACTCAAAAGAATATCCTTCCACCTGGAATGCATCATAGTCACTATTATAATCACGTACTATTAAAAATGTAACGTACGTAACATAACGTGAGTTAAATAAGCTTAGAATAATGCCGGTTGTTTGTCATCCGCTTCCGACTTAGATAGCAGGTTTCTTAGTCTTGTACTGAATAGGACGCAAGCAAATAAAAATAGCTAACGTGCGAAATAATTTTGCACGTATCCCATTTGATAAAAACCCATAAGTGATAATAAGTGAACCAAAATCTATTTTAAGTCAAAACAATACGATGATTGAAAAAAGTTATTGTGATGACTTTTACAAAACATTACAAAGACTTTTATAAAGCATTGTCGTAACTTTCTAAGCCATTGTCGTTTTTTAATTACAGCCTGTTTCTATTCAACCTGATAAAATAATAAGTTTTT
>DAMCDT010000122.1:0-10331 GCA_032058265.1 Tannerellaceae bacterium | reverse complement strand
ATGTCCAGGTAGTCGCAGTTAATAAAGAATTGCCACGTAGTTCATTTATGACTTATCCTGATCGAACGACCGCTCTTACATCACGCTTTGAAAACAGTCCGTATTACTCATTGTTAAACGGTATATGGAAGTTCTATTTCGTAGATGCATATAAAGAGTTGCCTGATAATATTACTGATCCTTCCATCAGTACAGCATCATGGCATGATATAACCGTTCCCGGCAACTGGGAAGTACAAGGTCATGGCATAGCAATTTACACGAACCATGGGTATGAGTTCAAAGCACGTAATCCGGAACCTCCTCTCCTACCGGAAGAAAATCCCGTGGGTGTTTATCGCCGCGACTTCGAAATATCCGGCGGATGGGACGGCAGGGATATTTATCTTCATATCGGCGGAGCTAAATCCGGGATGTATGTATATATTAATGGAAAAGAAGTGGGATACAGTGAAGATTCGAAAAATCCTGCGGAGTTCCTCATCAACCCATATTTAAAGCAAGGAAAGAATGTCTTAACGCTTAAAATATTCAGATGGAGTACCGGTTCTTATCTGGAGTGTCAGGACTTCTGGCGTATCAGCGGAATTGAAAGGGATGTATTTCTATACTCCCAGCCCAAAACAGCTATCAACGATTTCCGTGTTATTTCTACATTAGATGATACTTATAATGACGGAATCTTCAAATTGGCTGTTGACCTTAAAAACCGTACGGACGAAACCAAGGGGATCAGCATTAGTTATGAGCTGTTGGATGCGAATGGAAAAGCTGTTGCTACTGAAGAAAAACAGGCCTGGCTAAGTGCGAACGGAATACAGACAACATCATTTGAAAAAGTACTTCCTTCCGTAGCAAAATGGTCTTCCGAACAACCGAATTTATTTAAATTATTAATGACGGTAAAAGAAGGCGGCAAAGTAACAGAGGTTGTTCCTTTTAATGTAGGTTTTCGCCGTATTGAAATAAAAGAAACCGGACAAATGGCTGAGAACGGAAAGCCGTATAACTTACTTTTTATTAACGGACAGCCTATAAAGCTCAAAGGCGTCAACGTACACGAACATAATCCGGAAACAGGCCATTATGTAACGGAAGAGATCATGCGTAAGGACTTTGAGATCATGAAGCAGAATAACCTGAATAGCGTGCGACTTTCCCATTATCCGCAAGACCGTAGATTCTATGAACTTTGCGACGAATATGGTTTATATGTATATGATGAGGCCAATATCGAGTCGCATGGTATGTATTATAACCTTAGCAAAGGGAGAAGTCTGGGCAATAATCCCGAATGGTTGGCTCCCCATCTGGACAGGATCATGAACATGTATGAACGAAATAAGAATTATCCTTCCGTAACTTTCTGGTCGTTAGGCAATGAAGCGGGCAACGGATATAATTTTTATCAATCATATCTTTGGTTAAAAAATAAGGACAAACTCCTAATGGATCGTCCAGTCAATTATGAACGGGCGCTCTGGGAATGGAATACCGATATGTACGTACCACAATATCCGGGAGCTAAATGGCTGGAAGATATAGGTAAAAAAGGAAGTGACCGCCCTGTTGTTCCTTCGGAGTATTCGCATGCCATGGGTAATTCAAACGGTAATTTATGGGATCAGTGGAAAGCCATTTACAAATATCCTAACCTACAAGGTGGATATATCTGGGATTGGGTTGACCAGGGCATCTTAGCTAAAGATAAAAACGGTCGCGAATACTGGACTTATGGCGGCGATTACGGTGTAGACCAACCGAGTGATGGAAATTTCCTTTGCAACGGATTAGTTAATCCCGACCGCGATCCGCATCCGGCGATGGCCGAGGTTAAGTATGCTCACCAGAACTTCGGTTTTGAAGCAGTCGATATAACTAAAGGCCAGTTCCGCATCACCAATCGTTTTTATTTTACTAACAGTGATAAATATAACATACAATATACCATTATGGCCAACGGAAAGCCTCTGTCTAACGGGCGATTAGCGTTAAAACTGGCGCCTCAGACATCCGAAGTGGTAACCATCCCTATTAATAACCTTCGCCCTCAACCGGGAGTAGAATACTTTGTTAATTTCAAAGTAACTACTACACAACCGGAAAAGCTAATTCCAGTAGGACATGAAATTGCTTATGACCAATTCCTGTTGCCAATCGATGGAGGAAAGAAAGTCTATAAAACCAGTGGACCTAAGTTAACAACATCGACAAATGGAGATGTATATACTATTTCGTCATCGAAAGTAAACTTTACTTTTAATAAGAGAACAGGTATTGCCACCTCTTATAAGGTAGATGGTATAGAGTATTTCAATGATGGATTCGGTATCCAGCCTAATTTCTGGAGAGGCCCAACGGACAACGATTATGGCAACGGAGCGCCAAAGCGCCTGCAGATCTGGAAACAAAGCAGTAAGAACTTTACCATTGCAGACGCAGAACTTCAAATGATTGACAATAATGCCGAATTGAAAATCAGCTATTTATTGCCTGCCGGTAATTTGTACATTATTACATATAAGGTATATCCAAGTGGAATTGTAAACGCATCGGTACGTTTTACTTCCACTGAAATGAATGCAACTGAAACAGAAGTTTCGGAAGCTACGCGTATGGCAACATTTACGCCGGGTAATGAAGAAGCACGAAAAGAATCGTCAAAGCTGGAAGTTCCCCGCATAGGTGTACGTTTCCGCGTACCTGTCACGATGAATCAGGTTCAATATTTCGGACGCGGGCCGGAAGAAAACTACATAGACCGTAATGCCGGAACAATAGTTGGATTATATAAAACGACTGCTGACGATATGTATTATCCGTATGTTCGCCCGCAGGAAAACGGACATCATACCGATACGCGCTGGGTAGCTCTTACAGGAGGCAGAACAAAAGGACTGTTAATTGAAGCTGATAATACAATCGGTTTTAACGCTTTACGTAACACGATTGAAGATTTTGATTCGGAAGAAGCCTTACCTCATCCTTACCAATGGAATAATTTCAGTCCGGAAGAAATTGCTAACAGGGATGAAAAAGATGCTAAGAACGTATTAAGAAGAATGCATCATGTAAATGATATTATTCCCCGTAACTTTGTAGAAGTTTGTATCGATATGAAACAACAAGGAGTTGCCGGTTATAATAGTTGGGGAGCACGTCCTGAAACGGGATATACCATCCCTGCAAATCAGGAATACAACTGGGGATTCACCATGATCCCTGTAAGCAATGGAAACAATATCCAAAGTAAAACAGGATATAGTTATAAATGATCTGATACATTAACGTACATCATCTATCAAAATTACGTGCGTAACATTTGCGGATGATGTACGTTATTACTTAAAGGAAAAAAACGTATGTATTAATAAAGGCTAAAATCATGTGGTTTGATAACGAAGCCTATCCTTATTCTACTTTGATGTTGTTTGTATTCTAATAAGCTTTCCCCATAACCATTATAGTACTGTAAGAAAATATACTGGTTCTCGTTTTTATTAAATTTGTAGCTAATTTCAAGTTGTGTATTGAAATTCATCTTCCACGTTTTTCTTTTCGTTAAAATTAATCCAATCTGAAACCGTTCATTATTTATACGATAATTACCGGCAATCTGAAAAATACCATTGTATTTTAATATGTCCTGATTATTACGTCCGTCAATGATAGGATACCACACCTTACCCTGAACATTAAAATTATGGTTTAACATGATAGTTGCACCAAGCGTTACCTTGTTCCAGCTTCGTGAAAAGATACTATCTTTTCCGTTAGATTCATGTTCGATCATCAGGTACCCTTTTCCAATGTATCTGTTTTTATAAACAATTAAATGCCCTAAACCAAGGCCCGGATTAAAATTCAAATCACGTATAGGAAGAGAGTTTTCAAATACATTCCAAAAAGCCTTTTGTGTATATTGCAGGAATAAATAGGTATCGAAAGGAAGTCTACTCCTTGTTAATTTTTGGGAGATACTCAGCTGAAACTTTACATCCGAATTGGTTTTTGTAGGAGTTTCACCCATGGTTGTTCCCACAATAAAATAATTATCCCTGAATAAAGTGAAATAAGGACCCTTATCTAACTCTGCACGTACACTATCGGCATTATAAACAGGAACCGGAGTATTAATAAGCTGACCGTATATTGTTATATTTACTAATAGGAACAATAGGATAGAAAGGGCTAATCTCATACTTTATTTTATAATAACCGATTTTAAGATGCAAATATAGATTAAATTTAACAAGTATTTTTAACCCGTATTCTATTATTTATACCTTTGCGCGCATGGAAGAAATATATAATTATTATCAAAATAACATAGACGCTTATTCACGGCGTGTAATTAATTTACAAAAGAAAATACATCTGATCGGAACTATCCGTCTGCTACTTGTTGTAGGAGCTGTTGTTGCCGTATGGTTTTTACGTTCTTCAGATTGGCTCATAATTGCCGGCGTAGTATTATTGTTTATAACACCGTTTGCTTCCTTGATGATGTACCATTCCGTTCTTTCGCATAAACGGTCTTATGCGGAGGCTGTCATCAAACTTTGCTCGGATGAAATAAAAGGACTGGACTATGATTTCAGCGCTTTTGACGGTGCAGCCGATAAAATAAACGGCAACCACTCTTTCAGCCTTGACTTGGATTTATTCGGAGAACGGTCTTTTTTCCAATCGATTAACCGTACGGTTACCAATATTGGAAGGGAATTACTTGTCAATTGGTTTATAAAGCCTTTGTCTGATAAGGAAATAATTATTGAACGGCAGGAGGCTGTTAAAGAACTTTCCGCCCATACTAAATTAAGGCAGCATTTTTATGTGACCGGAATACAGCAACCGGGCAACAAAAATGACCTGGATTTATTAGCCCGCTTAATAAACAGTCCTGTTTATTTTGCCAATAATATATTTTGGAAAGCGTCCGTTTGGATAGCTCCTATTGTATGGCTCGGCCTTTTTATCGCCTTAGGTTTGAGCCTCATTAGTCCGGTTATTTTCAGTGTGCTATTTGTCATCAGTTTTTTAATCAGTTATTTTCCTCTTAAAAAGATAAACAAAGTACATTATACAGTTAATAAACTGGAAAAATTACTGGCTACGTATGCTGAACTAATGAAAAGTATTGAGGGAGATACTTTCCAGTCTAAATTACTTAATGATATCAGCCATCAATTAGTAAGTTATGAAGTTACGGCCTCCAAAGCCATAAAAAAACTATCTTCTCATATCGGTTCGTTAGATCAACGGGGTACATTGACAGGAGTTCTGTTGAACATATTCACTTTCAGGGATGTCCGCGCTTCCATCTCTATTGAGAAATGGAAATTAGGATACGGAAAGGATACGGTTAAGTGGTTTGATGCCTTGTCCCGTTTTGACGCGTTAAGTTCGCTGGCAGGTTTCGCCTTTAATCATCCGGAGTATATTTTTCCAAACATTGCCGATGACTATTTTAAAATGTCGGGTAAAGGATTAGGCCACCCGTTGATCCATAGGGATGTATGTGTCAAAAACGATATTTTAATTGAGAAAAACCCCTATTTCCTGATCATAACAGGCGCTAATATGGCTGGTAAAAGTACTTATCTACGGACTATCGGAATAAACTTCCTTCTTTCCTGTATCGGAGCCCCTGTCTGTGCGGATGAATTGACCGTTTATCCGGCTAACATGGTAACCAGCTTAAGGACTTCCGATTCATTGGTTAGTAATGAGTCCTACTTCTTTGCTGAACTAAAGCGGTTGAAAATGATTATTGATCGTTTAAATAAGGGACAAGAACTATTCATTATTCTTGATGAAATATTAAAAGGAACGAACTCTGTGGATAAACAAAAAGGATCAATCGCTTTAATGAGACAATTGATCTCTTTCAAAACCTGTGGAATCATTGCCACACATGATTTAGCTCTTGGAACTTTGGAACAGGAATTCCCGGCAGAAGCAAAGAATTTCCGTTTTGAAGCAGACATCACTAATGAAGAGCTAACCTTTACTTACCTCCTACGTGAAGGCATCGCCCAAAATATGAACGCCAGCTTCCTTATGAAAAAAATGGGAATCACTTTGTAATTGACAATTGATTGTTGACAGTTGACAATTATTCTACAATAAAATAATTGTCAACTGTCAACAATCAATTGTCAACTATTTTTTGTAGTACTTCATTGCATCCGGTAAATACTTTTGTATTTGTGCTATACGGCTGGCATCGCTGGGGTGTGTACTCATAAATTCTGGGATTCCGGCTCCTTTTCCCTGCGCCATCTTTTGCCAGAAACTAATGGCTGCTTCCGGATTATATCCTGCAATTGCCATAAATATCAATCCCATGTGGTCAGCTTCATATTCATGTTTGCGTGAATAAGGAAGCATTACGCCATATTGGGCACCTAAGCCATATACTGTTCCTGCGATGTTTTGCACGGCTGAGGATGTCCCACTGATCGCCGTGCCTAAAATAGCGGCTCCGTATTCAGTCATTAGTTGTTGGCTCATACGTTCATTTGAATGCTTCGCAACGGCATGTGCTACTTCGTGTCCCATGATTGCAGCCAGTTCATCATCAGTAGATGTATAGGGTAAAATCCCTTCGTAAACAACAATTTTCCCTCCCGGCATACAGAAAGCGTTTACATCATTACTTTGGACAAGATTAAATTCCCATGAAAAATTTTTGATCTCTGATTCCAAACCATTGGCTTTTAAATAGGCTTCTGTTGCCGCAGCTATTTTCTTTCCCACCCGGACAACCTTAGCAGTCTGAGCCTGATTAGTGGAAATTTTAGCACTCTTAATATAATCATTATATTGTGTAAGACTAGCTGTTAACACTTCCTGGTCTCCAACCAACAATACCTGTTTTCTTCCTGTCAAGGGCACACTTCCGCAACTTGTTAATAATAATAGGGTAGCGACTAATAATCCGATTAACCTTTTCATGCTTCTTTTTCTTTTAAACGTTAAAAATGTTTCACAAAAATATATTTCTTTTCATAATAAAACAATTAAAAAGTTCTTTTTGATTTATACTACACAACTAATTTTTAATGAGAAAAATATAATCAAAGTATTAAACCTTTAGTATTTATTATAGTCATAGTATCAGAGAACAAGATTAGTAAAACATTTAAGGCATAAAGATATTTAGGTACATTACACTTTTTGTTTATAATTATTATGTTATATAAAGCCGTTCTACTGTGAAGCAGAGCGGCTTTTCATCAAAAGTTCACTTTATCGGGATTTAATCCCGAACCGCCTATATACGGCATATTATTAATGGTATCCATATCAGTATCCGAAATAACAAAGTCAAAAACCACCGCGTTTTCTGCGATTCTTTCAGGAGTAACCGATTTAGGAAGCGGTAAGGTATTATTCTGTAAACACCAGCGTATACATAATTGAGCGACAGATTTGTTATACTTACCTGCAATCTCCTTTAGTTGGGGATTGGTTAACATTTTACCTGTTCCAAGCGGACTCCATGCTTCCACTATGATATTATTTGACTTACAATAGTCAACCGTTTCATATTGCATTTGACCCGGATGAAACTCAATTTGATCAACCATCGGTTTTATTTCAGCACTTTGTAATAACGACTCCAAATGATGTTTCAAGAAATTACTGACTCCTATCGCTTTTATCAAACCTTCTTTATAAAGCTTTTCAAAGGCTTTCCAGGTTTCTTCATTTATTTTTGTACCGTCTGCTTTATTGGCAGGCCAATGGATCAAGTATAAATCCACATACTCCAAGCCCAGGTTCTTCAGGCTTTTTTCAAAAGCTTTTAACGCTATATCGTATCCACGGTCTTTATTCCATAGTTTAGTGGTAATAAATAACTCTTTTCTGTCTATTCCCGATTCTGCAATAGCTTTTCCCACACTTACTTCATTTCCATAAACTGCTGCCGTATCGATATGACGGTATCCTTCTTTAATGGCATATTTTACGGAATTAATTGTAACATCTCCGTCCGGCGTTTGCCAGGTTCCGAATCCTAAACACGGAATTTTAATTCCGTTACTTAAAGTATACGTATCTTTAATTGATTTCATAACTATAATATTTTATTACAAAATAAACGAATTATTATTTAAAATGTAACTATTTGGATGTAAGTCTTTGAACAAAAGACTATAAGCGAAGTTTCCTAGCCATGGAGGTAACGATTTGGCAACCGTGCGTATTTCCGCGTTTTGCGCTGCATTTCCTCAAATAACTCGGGTGCTAAATTACGTATTTTTCTCTAACCAACAACATATTTTTTTTCCTTTTTTTATTTGATATACCTCTCTTTCATTCAGGCAATAGATTAGGCAACACTTTTTAGAAATTTACTCTTTTTGTGAAGCAAAAAGGAAGAAATTTCTAAAAACCGCTTGCGGCTTGGTGTTTCCGTTCTATTGCCTGTGTGTATTTTTGTATCTCAAATGAATAAAGGATTACTTTAGTCCATTGAAAAAAGAAATAAGACTTTCCACTGATACCGCATAGTTTGAGCCGTCAATAGATTGGAAACCTAACTTCCGGGCAAAGGATGCGCTTTTCTCGTTAACGGATTCTATTCCGATATGCTTAAAACCGTATTTTAAGGCTGTTTCAGTTAAGAACTTGACAAAGTGAGTGCCATGCCCTATGCGTTCTTTTTGAAAGCCTATTCGGGCTATAATCAGGCAATCGGACGGGAACAGGCTTTCTACCTTTCGGATACGCAAATACAGGTCTATCCGGCTGTTCCTGCGGGTGGTTACGATGTTGTCGGGAGTAAGATATACAAGTGAACGGCGGTATCCGAACCGCTCCATCAGGTATATGTTTATCGCTTTGCGTATTTCTTCGTATTCATTCATAACATAATGCTAATTTTTAATGGTTTATCTTTTTAACCCTTGCTTTGGCTTCTTCTCTTTCTCTTTCTTGGGTGGGCTTACCGCCTGTTTCTTTTCTTTTTCACGGGAAACCGTATTTTGCGGAGTGTTTTGTATTTGGGCGGTTTCCTGCTTAATTTGCTGTTCCTGCATATTGAGTTGGTCTGCTATTGTTCCGTTCTTCATGGTGTTGTAATACTCAAAAGATTCAGTTAAAGGACGGTTGTAGCTGAACAGCCTGTCAAATCCCTGCTCTGTTTGCCAGAACAGGTTCTTCCTGTCAAAACCACCCTTAACCGTTCCTTTTGTGGTGTCCTTGTGGTTAGTAAGCGGGGATAGCTTTTTTTTGTTCGTTTGGTCTTTCCGGCTTACTATCAAATGGCAATGCATATTCAGTTCATTGTTTGACCTCCCACGGTCAAAATGTATCTTTCCGTAAAATTTTATATCCTCTGCCGATAGTCCTTTGTTGAAGTTCTTAGCATATTCGGGAATAACTACTTCCCGGATATACCGTTTCATGGCTTCGGCTTGCTCTTGTTCTGTATTACCCATTGCCCGAAGCTCCTTTTCCGATGGGCTGACGTGGATAGCATAAAACTTGGCATCTGTTTTCTTAAGTTGCCCGATATTGCCGTCTATATCTTTTATAACCTGTGATTTGTAGATATTATCGTCCGTTAGGTTGAAAAACCCTTCGGTATAGATTCCCTGTTCCATGCGCTCCATATCTTCGTGCTCCATGTAATTGCACAGCTTCCGGCTACTACCTGCATTGTTGTATGTACCTTTGGACGGTGGCGGGAAATCTATATTCATGGGGGTTACTCGTTTATCAGGTCGTTAATCTCGTTTCTTAGGTTCTCTTTCCGTTTACCGTCCATTACTCCGCAAGTGGCAAGCTCTGAATAAAGAGCAATCAGTTTCAACAGTTTATTATTATTTCGCTCCTGCTTCTTGGATGATGAGTTTATAGCTTGGGAAAGGTCGTTTATCTGTTTGGCTTGGTTGTTAATCACTCCGGCATGTTGGTTGAATGTTTCGCTTATCTTTTTCAAAACATTGTCCTGCAATTCTCTTGTGGTGTCTATCTCTGATGTTATTAATCCTTTCTGTTCTTTCACGGAAGCATCGAATTTAACGGCTATCGAATGGCTTGTGCGTATCATCGGGTTGAGTTCCTTTTCCTCATAGTTCCGGATGAAGCGGATAATATCGTCCTGCCGTTTGTTAATCTTGGCGAGTTCCGTTTTTACCGATTCGGGAGCATCGGCAGGATTGATATGCGCTTTCTCCAGATACAGGAAAGCCAGTTTCACAATTTCTCCCTTTTTCAATGAATAGCGTTTGCAAAGCTTTTCTATTAACTTGTCCGTTTGCGCTTCTATCGCTATTGTCGTAAATATGATATTTCTATTCTGTTTAGCCATAGTT
>DAMCDT010000121.1:4071-10400 GCA_032058265.1 Tannerellaceae bacterium | reverse complement strand
AACGACGAATTGAGCAAACGTCCTGTTTCTTGCCCGGATTGTCCGGAGGTTGTTCCAACTACAGTTGTTAACAACTATGCTGAGAACGTAGTTTACTTCCGTCTGAATAGTTCAAGAATTGATAAGAACCAACAAATCAATATCTTTAACACTGCAGAATTTGTTAAACAAAATAATGTTCCTATCAAGGTTGTTGGTTATGCTGACAAAGATACCGGTACTTCTTCATACAACTTAAGTCTTTCAGAAAAACGTGCGAAAGCTGTTGCGAAAGAGTTAATCGAAAAATATGGTATCAATTCTAACCAAATTTCTATTGAATGGAAAGGATCGGATGTTCAACCATATCAGGAAAACAACTGGAACCGCGTAGTTATTATGACTGCTGAAAAGTAAAATAATTTACATTCTATACTTAAAAGACTGCAACAATGCGTTGCAGTCTTTTTTTTGCCCGAAAAATTGATTATTTTTGTGGCACTTTATACTCATGGAAGCTAACAAAAAACGTGGTTACTTAATTCAATGGTTAATAGGAGTAGGAGATTTAATTATTTTGAATCTTTTATTCTTTGCTATTTATTACGGATTGGATTATATATATACAACAGCCATAACGCCCAACCTTCGCCAGGTGGTTCTATTACTGAACTTTTGTTACTTCTTTGCTCTTTATTTTGTTCCTATTCAATTGCATTTGTCTGTTGTCTTTATTGATAAGATTGTGCAAAGGGCTATCCTTTTAATTACATTTTTTATATTCCTGTTTGGTACCTGCCTTATATTTTTGAATATCGGAGATGTTTTAGCAACTTTCCTTATTGTTTATTATGCATGTGCAGTAGTCGTATTTTCATTATGGCGCGTATTTGTGCGTATTATTCTGAAGATGTATCGCCGGAAAGGATATAATTTTAAACAGATTATTATTGTAGGAGCAGGTAAGAACGGGATGGAATTATACAGGGTAATGAATGAAGACCTTTCGTATGGTTTTATAATCAATGGATTCTTTGATGATAATACGGCCCTTAAAGACGTTCTTCCGAATTATCTGGGAAAAACAGATGAAGTAAGCGAGTATATAAAGCATCATGATATCGACGAAATATATTGTACACTACCCGGAACCCAGGATGACAAAATGCTACAGCTCTTAAATCTGGCTGAGAAAAACATGATCCGTTTTTACATAGTTCCGGAGTTTTACCGTAAAGTAAAAAAGAGCTTGGTTATGGAAATGATGGAATCCATTCCTTTACTTACGGTTAGAAACGAACCTCTTCAATCGGCATACAATCGTGCTATTAAACGAGGATTCGATATTGTATTTTCAATTGTGGTATTATTGACGATTTTCCCGATCATGTATGTTGTACTTGGTATCCTCATTAAAATGACATCACGTGGTCCTGTACTGTTTAAACAGAAAAGAACAGGTATTTACGGGCATGAATTTGAGTGTTTCAAGTTCCGAACAATGAAAGTGAATAAGGAAGCTGATGTACGCCAGGCAGCAAAAGATGATCCGCGAAAGACTCGGCTGGGCGATTTTCTTCGCCGAACCAACTTAGATGAATTTCCCCAGTTTATCAATGTACTTAAAGGAGATATGTCCGTTGTCGGGCCACGTCCACACATGCTTAAACATACAGAACAATATTCAGCTTTGATCGATAAGTATATGGTTCGCCATCTGGTCAAACCAGGTGTAACAGGTTGGGCACAAGTTACCGGATACCGGGGAGAAACAAAAACTTTAGAACAAATGGAAGGCCGTGTTAAGCGCGACGTTTGGTATATCGAGAATTGGTCATTCGTTTTAGACCTTAAAATCATCGTTGTTACTATTCTAAACATGTTCCGCGGAGAAAGAAATGCCTATTAATTATATATAAATAACTGCACACTTTTCTCTATTTTGTGTAATTTCTTTCTTTTTTATATTATATTTGCAACCGATGGGAAGGATAATTTCAATAGATTATGGCCGCAAACGATCAGGATTAGCCGTTACTGATACTTTGCAATTGATAGCAAACGGATTAGCTGCAGTCCCCAGTGGTGAATTAGTGCAATACCTTGCGGATTACGTAAACCGCGAACCCGTCGATTTATTTATAGTAGGCCTCCCCAAGCAAATGAATAATGAAGTATCGGAGAATATGAAGTATATTAAAGCTTTTGTTTCTCATCTTAAACGCACGATACCGGATATTCCGGTAGAATATCATGACGAACGGTTTACATCCGTCCTTGCTCACAAGGCTATGTTAGATGGAGGATTGAGGAAGAAAAAACGTCAGGATAAGGCTTTGGTCGACGAAATAAGCGCTGTTATTATTCTCCAATCATATTTAGAAAGTAAAAAATAAAGTTATTAATATTATATGATACTACCAATCTATTTATATGGTCAGCCTGTACTAAGGAAAGAGGCTGAAGATGTCCCCACTGACTATCCCAATCTAAAAGAATTGGTCGCTAATATGTTCGAAACGATGTACCATGCCGACGGCGTAGGGCTCGCAGCTCCACAAGTAGGGCTTTCGTTCCGTATTTTTGTTGTAGACGGAAGTGTAATGGGCGATGATTGTCCGGAATGTAAAGACTTTAAACGGGCGATGATTAATCCTGATATTTTCGAAAGCAGTGAAGAAGAAGTTACCCTTGAAGAAGGATGTTTAAGCCTTCCCGGTCTTCACGAAAAAGTATCGCGTCCGTCATGGGTGAAGATCAGGTACATGGACGAAAACTGGGTGGAGCATGAAGAACTGGTCGAAGGCTTCGCTGCCCGGATTGTCCAACATGAATACGAACATCTGGAAGGCCATGTGTTTATTGATAATATATCCGCCATCCGGCGACAACTTAACAAAGGAAAACTAAACAATTTTATAAAAGGAACAGTAAATTGCTCATACCGGGTAAAAGCTGTAAAAAAATAACCCTTTAAATCAATCAGTATGACAGATTTAGAAAAAAACATCCAGGCTTTAAGGGAAAAGAAAGCTGTGTTGGAAAAGGGTGGCGGAGAAGCTGCCATTGAAAAACAAGTTGCCATGGGTAAACTAACTGCCCGTGAACGTATACTTTCCTTATTGGATGAAGGTTCTTTTCACGAATACGACATGTTTGTTAAGCATGACGGACGTGATTTCGGAATGGATAAGAAAGACTTTCCGGGTGATGGTGTTGTAACGGGAACAGGTACTATATTCGGTGCGCCGATATGCATTTATGCACAAGACTTTACCGTTGCCGGAGGATCATTAGGCTTGCAACATGCCCGTAAGATCACGAAGATCATGGATCATGCGTTGAAGATGAAATGCCCGATTATTGGCATCAACGACTCTGGTGGCGCCCGTATTCAGGAAGGAGTCCAGGCATTAGCCGGATATGGTGAAATATTTTACCGCAACACGATTGCGTCGGGTGTTATCCCGCAGATATCACTTATCCTGGGACCTTGCGCCGGAGGAGCTGTTTATTCGCCCGCTCTGACAGATTTCGTGTTCGTTGTCGAGAATATTTCCAAAATGTTCATTACAGGGCCGAATGTTATCAAGACAGTATTAGGAGAAGATATTTCCATGGAAGAACTCGGTGGAGCACGTGTACATGCTGAAATTACAGGTAATGCACATTTCTATGCGGAAAGTGAGCACGAATGTTTTGAGCAGATCAAACGTCTCGTAAGTTTTATCCCGTGGAATAATTTAAAGAAGGCTAAATCTATCGAACCAAAGGAACCGAGCGTACCGATGAGTATTGAGAATGTAGTTCCTTCTGACCCAAAACAACCGTACGACGTACGTGACGTAATTAAATGTATTGTTGACGATTCCGATTTTCTGGAAGTACAGGAATTATGGGCCGCCAACATTGTGATCGGTTTCGGACGTATGGATGGCGAAACAGTCGGTTTTGTAGCTAACCAACCGATGGTACTTGCAGGAGTATTAGACTGTGACAGTTCAGATAAAGCCGCCCGTTTCATTCGTTTCTGCGATTCTTTCAATGTGCCGATTATAACGTTGGAAGATATGCCCGGCTATCTGCCCGGTGTCGATCAGGAACATGCAGGCGTAATACGTCATGGAGCGAAAGTATTGTACGCATACTCTGAGGCGACTGTTCCTAAGATTACCGTTATTTTACGTAAAGCATACGGTGGAGGATACATCGCTATGAACTCCCGTCATTTAGGCGCCGACTTTATGTTTGCATGGCCAAGCGCCGAAATCGCGGTAATGGGTCCCGAAGGTGCTGCCAACATTATCTTCCGTAAGGAGATTATGGAAGCAGAAGACCAGGATGCTGTCCGCCAGGAAAAGGTAAAAGAATATATTGAGAAGTTTGCAAATCCGTATGTAGCGGCTTCAAAAGGCTTTATCGTTTCTGTTATCGAACCGGCTGAAACACGCTCTTTATTGCTTCATGCCCTGAAACTTTCTGTTTTGAAACAAGAATTCAGGCCGAAGAAAAAGCATGGAATACCTCCGTTCTAATAATTCAATTATCAATTTATTCAGTTATTTATTATGGAATATGTAGATTTTGTAGTTACGGCACGGAAATATAAGACGTTACTCACCAACAAATATATTAACCGTCCGGTATGGCACAGGCTGGTGCCCGGCGAAGTTAAATCTGTTCTCCCGGGCACTATTATAGAGATAATGGTAAAAGAAGGCCAAAAAGTGGAAGAAGGAGAACTTTTGCTCATACATGAAGCCATGAAGATGTTGAACCGGATCGTTGCCCCGGTGCCGGGAGTGATTGAATCAATTAACGTCAAGGTTGGTGATAAAGTTGGTAAAAACCAATTAATGGTAAAAATAAAAGCCGATTAATTGTAATTATCAGTTAACAACACGCTCCTTTACAAAGGAAATAGTCAAAAAGTATTCTAAAAACTTTTTATTGAATAAAATGTAAAGTAGCTCTAAGATAAATTACTTATTTTTGCCTTTCAACATTTTATACTGGATGAAAAAGGCAATAATCTTACTGATATTTCAACTCTGTGCGCTGGCTTCTTTCGCACAGATAAATACAGACCGGGTTTTAATGATAGGACGTAATGCTTTGTATTTCGAAGATTACGTCCTATCTATTCAATACTTCAATCAGGTTATCAGATCAAAACCATGGATTGCCGAGCCTTATTTCTACAGGGCGGTAGCAAAAATAAACCTCGACGATTACCAGGGAGCTGAAGAAGATTGTACACTATGCCTTCAACGGAACCCTTTTTTAGTACAAGCCTATTTCGCCAGGGGAATCGCCCGCCAGAGCCAGGACAATTTCGAAGGAGCCATCGAAGATTATAATAAAGGACTTGAACTTAGGCCCGAAGACAGGCAAATGCTTGTCAATAAAGCCGTCGCATTTATACAGAAGAAAGATTACGACGGAGCCGAAGAAGTTTTCAATGATCTCTTGAAAGCCCATCCCCGTTACTCCATGAATTACCTGACACGTGGAGCGATGTACCTTGAAAAGGGCGACACCATTAATGCTTTGCAGGATTATAATAAAGCGATCGGTATGGACCCGTATTACGCTCCGGCGTACGGCAACCGTGCATTGGTTTATTACCAGATGAACCAGTTGGATAGTGCATTGGTCGACCTGAACGAAGCCATCCGCATGAATACAAGGGAAAGCGGCTACTATATAAACCGTGGATTGGTACGTTACCAGATGAACGACCTCCGCGGAGCAATGTCAGATTACGATCAGGTGATCAGTTGGGACAGCCAGAACCTTATTGCCCGCTTCAACCGTGGATTATTACGCTTTCAGGTGGGCGACAACAACCGGGCGATTGAAGACTTCGACGTAGTGATCGAACTAGAGCCTGACAACTATATGGCGTATTATAACCGGGCTTTACTTAGGTTTGAAACGGGAGACTACCGTGGATCTGTGCAAGACTTCGATGTCGTTCTCAATCAATACCCCAATTTTATTCCCGGTTATTACAGCCGGGGGGAAGCCAAACGCCAGTTACGTGACAATGCCGGAGCCGAACGCGATTACTGGACAGCATTTGAAATTGAAGAAAAGCTGAAGAAAGAACGGCAATCCGGCACATCATCCGGTGGTACGTCTACTGCTGACAGCACAGACGATAATGAACGTGAAAATACGCGTGAACAGTCGGATAAGAGTATCGATAAGTTCAACCGTCTGGTTGTATATGATAAAGAAACGGAACGTAAGAGCAAATACCAGAGTGATATACGGGGAAGGGTGCAGGATCGTAACGTACGTGTCGACCTGGAGCCGCAGTTTATACTGACTTACTACGAAAAACC
>DAMCDT010000121.1:1780-4061 GCA_032058265.1 Tannerellaceae bacterium | reverse complement strand
ATCTTGTCATAATAAATGATCTTCTTAAGAAGATCATTTATTATGACAAGATGGTAGAAGATTTCAACTTGCAGATGATCCTTCCGCGTAAATTACGCCTTACCAACGAAGAGGCTGCATTGACGGAAGACCAGATCGCGGCACATTTTGCATCGATCAATGATTATTCGTCATCCATTGAAAACAATCCGCAAAACAAGGACGCTTATTTCGGACGCGCCATCGATTTTATGCTCGTTCAAGACTTCTCCGAAGCAATTAAAGACTATACAAAAGTGATCGAACTAGACCCGTCTTTCACCATGGCTTATTTCAATAGGGCAGTAGTCCGTTATAAGCAGTTGGAATATACCATATCCCATGCTTCTTCGACGATCGAAGCCGAAACGCCCACCATGAGTATGAACCTGAACATCGGTGGAAGGCAATCTACTTCAACACCGGCAACCAGGGATGCAGCCAATGCACTTTTGAAAGATAAACGTTCGTACGAACATGAGATGATCGTGCGCGATTATGATATGGTCATCAAATTGAATCCCGGCTTTGTATACGCCCACTTTAACAGGGGTAATCTCCGTTGTGCGCAACGCGATTTCAGGGCGGCGGTATTAGACTATAACGAAGCGATCCGACTCGATCCTGATTTTGCCGAAGCATACTTTAACCGTGGATTGGCACGGCTTTCGCAAGGAGATGCCAACCGTGGAATAGCCGATCTCAGTAAAGCCGGTGAGCTGGGCATTATCAATGCGTACAGCATTATTAAACGAATGACAAGCAATTAACAACGTATTGTGCAGAAAGCATTAATTTCTTTGATCTTATTAGCCTGGCCGGTAATTTCCGTTATCGCCCAGGAAGCGGATTTTTATGATAAGCTTTCGGATGCAGCCCTCACGCTGACCAAACAACGCGTCCGTTACGACCCTGCTTATGTTCGAATACCTTATCCAAACGGTGATGTTGCTCCCGACCGTGGAGTATGTACAGATGTGGTGATCAGGGCTTACCGTATTTTAGGGATCGATTTGCAAAAGGAAGTACATGAAGATATGAAAAATAACTTCAGCAAGTATCCGGCTAACTGGGGACTTAAAAATCCGGACAAAAACATCGACCACCGGCGCGTACCTAACCTGATGACTTTCTTCTCACGCTTCGGGACGGTTAAGATAATAACCGACAATCCCGGCGATTATCTTCCGGGTGATATTGTATGCTGGAATTTAGGAGGAGGAGTAACACATATCGGGATTGTGGTCGATAAAAAATCAGGGAACGGCAAACAATATAAAATCGTCCATAATATCGGTAGCGGACAAGTACTTGAAGATTGCCTGTTCGATTACAAGATCATCGGCCATTATAGGTATAAAAAATAACCTTATCCCGCCTTCTCTTTGTATTCCCTCGAAGTTAATTTCTCCGTTTTCCTTTTATGGTGTTCTTTTTTGAATACTTTATCTTTCATAATATCATAGTCTTCCATATATATCAACCCCTCTTCCAGTAAATCCGAGGCGTTTTCCAGGATGACCATATCCGCCATTTTATGCAATTTTTCTTTTAACCGCGAGCCGGATATACGGTGATGTTGTTCAATTATTTTCTCCTGGTAAGAGATGATCTTTTTCATTTTTAAATTGGATGTGACTAACAAAACGGTAATGACCAATAATATAAAAATGATGGTAGCAATAAGTAACATAGTAGTATTAACATGTAAGTTCATCGGTTAATGGATTAATGTGTGAATTTTCATGAATATTTATAATCTCAAAGATAAAAATAAAATGGAATTATCCATAAAATTCTCTGTTATAATGAAAGAACGTCCCGACCTTCGCAAGCCTGGACGTTCATTTGATTTTAAAAAAACCAATTTATGTGTTCTTCAACTATGTTGACACAAATATATAAATATTTTCGTTATTATGTATGGTTTATATCAAAAAAAATATTTTTTTATCGAAATTGCATAGTTTATAAGACAAATTGTATAAAATAAAAACCCTATATTAAGTATTTATTTATATCAAATACCTTATTCGTTTATGGGCTAAGTATAGTTTTAAAAAAAGAGTTCATCATAAAATAAAATACAATATACCGATAGGATTTTCAAGGACGTACAAAAGTATAAAAAATATTATAATATTACCATATTAGGTTTATATTTTATATTTTTGTGTCGATATTTTAAAAGAGTTGAATCGTAAACGATAAGTTTTGAGTTCAGCTCTTTTTGTGTTTTTATGTCAACGCATGCCGGAACTAT
>DAMCDT010000121.1:0-1770 GCA_032058265.1 Tannerellaceae bacterium | reverse complement strand
TTTTCTTTCGTTTATGGAGATTGTTATTTCTAAGGTTTTTGAATTATTAAAAATTTAAAGATGTAAAAGTATGGCTAGACCTATTAAAAGAGGACTAAGCTATTTTCCGTTGGATACTGATTTTTACAGTAACCGGAAGATACAACGATTATTGCAGGAGTACGGATGCGAAGGGGTAAATGTATACCTTGCCGTACTGTGCGAAATGTATGAGGCGCACGGTTATTACCTGCCTTATACGGAAAATGTATGTTTTGATATCGGTTTTACACTCCGTGTGAATGAAGAAAAGGTAAGGGAAATCGTAGCGTATTGTGTAGACGTTCGATTGTTTGACAGTCAATTGTTTAATAATCTGAAAATACTTACGTCCGTAGGGATACAAAAGCGCTATTGTGAAGTAAGTAAACGATACCCGCGTAAAATGGATCCGCGACTGGTTTTAATTCCGAATGAAAATGCCTTTTATAAAGATGGAGTTTCAGTAACCAAAACCCCCATTAAAGTAACCAAAACTCCGGTTATGGTTACCAAAACCCCGGTTAAAGTTACTAAAACGCCCATTATGGTAACCAAAACTCCTATAAAAGGAAATAAAAAGGAAAGAGAAATAAAAGAAAAAATTATTCTAAAAAAGAAAAGCACAGATGGATTTGAAAAGATGGATGATAACGGAGAATCGGCCAGAAGGGCGGAACTCCTCCAAATGGCTGCGGCTGCAACAGCAAAAAAGCAGCATGATTGAACGCTATGGCGATGCCGGGCAGTTTTTGTCGTTGTTTACACCCGATTTGCAGACGTTCGCGGCAAAAGAGTGGGAGAGGGCATATACCGGAACCGCGCCGAGCCTCGAAGTAGTGGCGCACGGCTATGGTGATGACACTGCCGTAGTATGGCTTTGCATTCAGCTTGAAAACCTTAACCTGTTCGCAGGCGTAAAGGAGAAAATGGCGGTAAGCAGGCAGAAAGAATTATCGAGGCTGATACTGGCGGAATACGCCTACCTGAAAGTCTCGGAGCTGCTCCTGTTCTTCCACCGTCTTAAATGCGGGCGGTACGGACGGTTTTACGGCGCGGTAGATGCCCTATTCATTTCGTCGGCCCTGCTTGAATTTGTCGACGAACGACGGAAAGAACTACTCCGGATCGAAGCGGTAAGAAAACGGGAAGCCGACGCTATGCGCCCGGTTTCGAACGGAATAACATACGAAGAATATTTACAAACTAAAAAACTTAAAAGCAAAAACAATGAATGAAATGAGAATTTACGGACATCAGGAGATAGCCATGCTGTTTTTTCCTGACATACAACCAAAATCAGCATCCGCCCAATTGAGAAAATGGATCACCAGGGATGATGAATTAATGGGAGAACTAAAAGTAACAGGCTACCGCAAAGGACAACGCGTGTACAGCCCGCTACAGGCAACCATTATTTTCGACCATTTAGGCGTACCCGAAACTCTAACGCTGAAATAAGAGATTAATTAACCAAACCTGGCGATGATAAATTCCTCCCGGTTCGACTCTTTTCTTTAATGGCCATTTAACTAACCCTTTACGCAGGCCATTTGTAAGAGTTACGCACATTATTTTCAGAAACCATGTACATGCTTTTTCCATCTGTAAGTCGCCGTATTCCGCATTAAGTCCCATTAAATCTCCGTAAGTCCGCACAAGTCTTCTTAAGTCGTTTTTGCCATTTTCAGCCTCTTTATCTTTGCCTCTGTCAACATAATATTAATTTCTAAAAAGTAAAAGTATGGCTTT
>DAMCDT010000120.1:4123-10477 GCA_032058265.1 Tannerellaceae bacterium | reverse complement strand
ATTTATACAAATAAATAAAAATATTGATAATGCGTGTGCTGTTATATTAGGCTATATCGATAATTCTACAGGAGTATTTACAGTTAAAGACAGATATAATACCGATTTTCGATATTCTGAAACCGAAATTGTACGGTTACGTTTCCTAATCACCGAGCCTGACATTACCTTAAATTATTATATAGTAGTTGATTGGTCTAAACTCTCAGATGGATGGCATATAAGTAATAGATTAGAACAATCAAATTGGTTTCCAAAAGGAATTAATTATAATATACAATATTGGCCAACAATACAAAAATACTTAGATAATGAACTAAATATTAAGCAAAATGATTTAAAAGATTTTTTTAATTTTTATATAAGTGAAAACCCACTTTTATACACATCTCAAAATGTACCTAATTTTATTGCAGGTAAATATTATGGAAGATATGGATTAGAACGGACATCAAGTAATTGGCTTATGGCAGAAGATGCTGTGCCAATAAATGGTGGTAAAACATACCTTATATCTATCCCTTGGGTTGGAACTACGGCATATTTAGCACTTTTCGATAAAGATGGAAATAAAATAGAGGGAATTACTATGCCGGTTCCTGACGCCACCAATTTATATACCGGCCCTTGGAAAATAAAAATGCCTGACAATGCCGTTTCTTTAGGAATAATACGATATAATCGAACCTTATCGCCGGATAGACCATTTTTTATACGCGAAATAGGTAGCATTGACGCAAATATAATTATAAAAGAGAATGTTGAAAATATTGTCTCGTTCGCAAATGTAACAGAAAAGGTTATATTAGATATTACTAATTTTTCTAATTATATAAGCGGGTCATATTATAAAAAAGATGGAACATTAGGAACATCATCTAATTGGAATAGAGTGCCAATTCTATTACCTGTTACAGGAGGAAAAACAATACGATATAGTGGCAGTTGGTTAGGTACAACATCTGTAATTACTATTTATAATGCAAATCAACAGTTAATTGGTTATGCTGTTCCTCCAGTTGCAAATGTTCCTGTAGAAAGTTTCGATATAATATTGCCATTTGACGCGGCATATTTAGGTCTTAGTTATTATATTGGTACAGGGCGTTTTAACGATACATTGACCGTTTTGGAAAAAGAGGTAAATAGTCAAAAAAAAGAATGTGGTTTTTCTGTCGGTTTTTCATTGATACAATTTTTATTAAAACAAATTGATGAAGATTATAAATATAAAGGCAATGTGCTGAGTTTTGACAGTTTGCCACTATCTGCCGCAGATAAAAGCGTATATTTACCATTGACAAATTTTTACCTACCCAATGGAGAATTTGTTGAACTGGGCGATCTTATTGTATATGTTAATGGCAATTATCGTGCAAATAAAACGGCTTTAAATCTCACAAATGGTGGTGTAGGCATATCCGAAACTTTATTTTATGATGTAGTTATAGTCGGCGCTGGTATAGCGGGAATAAGTGCTGCATATGCTTTCAAAGACAGCGGGCTAAAGGTTGCTTTGATAGAAAAACAAAATACAATCGGCGGTACTCATATAAATGCTTATGTAAATTGTTCTGCCGCTTCGGGGTCTACACCTTGGATTGAAGAACTAACTAAACGGATGTTAAACAACGGGACAGCTAAATATGTAAATACTGCATATCAAGACTTCACGCCTGAAAAAATAGCAACTATTCAATACGACGACACATTAATAGAACAACGTTTTTTGACAAATGGCCGTACTGAAGCATGTGTATCGTACAATATTAATGATTTATATCAGAATTATGTAAATGAACTTGACCATATTGATATCTATACTTCACATGCATTAACAAAAGGGGAACTGAAGCAAAATGGTATTATAGGAGATATTATTGTCGTTGATGAAAAAACATTTAAAAGAAAAAAAATTATTGCAAATCAATTTATAGACTGTTCGGCTGATAGTGTATTAATTCGATCTGTTTGTCCCGAATTAAATATAGATTATTATCGCGGTTCAGATAGTAAGAATAGATATGAACAAACACATGGTTTCTTAGAGCCTAATTCAACTGAAATTAGCAATCCTGATGCTTTAAACTATCCGACATTAATGTATAGATTGTTAACAGGGGAAGAAGATATTAACTCTGTTATTGCTGATTATAGAAATGATGCTCTTATTTACTCCTCTCCAGATGGCAATATATTCGTTAATACAGTATCTTATCTCGCTAATCCGAATTCTCAAAATCCTGATATTACTGCAAATGGAGCCGCTGTCTTGGACTATGGAGAAAAAACTGTATTTAATTCGATGATAAATAGAACTATACAACATTGGAAAACAATTAAATTCGGTGATTCAGCGCGTTTTGCAGTTTGGAATCTACCAACACGAAAATATAATAATAATGCTTCAATGTTGGGGATTCGGGAAACATATAGAACAAATTGCGAAAGAATGTTAAATGAAAATGATTTGTACATAAAAATATCTTCGCAGAACATTAAAAACGGGGATAATTTAGATAAAAAAATTGCTATAGGAAATCACCCAGTAGATTTACACGGTGATTCTACAATTAATGTTGCTAAAATAACAGCAAATTTAAAGCCTTACGGAGTAGCGTATGGTTGTTTAATCCCAAAAAAATTAAAAAATGTGTTGGTCGCTTCGCGTGGGGCTGGATTTACCCATATCGGTGCCGCAACATTTAGATTAAATAAAGATATAGCACAAATTGGTTGGGCTGCTGGGAATGCAATAGTAATTATGAATAAAGATAATTTAACCAATACGAGAGACGTTGATGTAGAGAAATTGCAAAATGAACAATATACACAATTTGATACTCTCATTCAAAGGATAGAGAATATAATAAATTAATTCATTTAGGGAACAATTTGAACCAAATTTGAAAATATGATTTTTTTGAGGTTACATATTGTTTTTGTCGAAATGATTAGTTATGTTTGTGATGCTAAACTACATTTGATGATGTCCGAGGGGGCGCAATGCGTGGCTTTCTTGAACACAAGGGGCTTTTTTTATGGCCTCAAGATAAAAAGACGGTTGTCTTTCCTGGTTATATGCGGTTCCCTATGTGGCATCGGATGTAGTTTAGCAACGGGAAATGGCAACCGTTGTTTTATTGCCTCGACCATAAACGTAACTATCATGGAAGCCTACAAATTAACCGCCTTCACCAAACCGAGGGAAGAGAACATCCCGAAACCCCGCAAACCCTTTATCGACTTCGTTAGCGACTACCTCGAACGCTGCCACCGATCTGAACGCTACAAGAACATGTACCGTAACACTATTGCCCACGTACGTGACTTCTGCGCCCTAAACGGAATCGAAGAACCATACACCAACGACATAGATATGGAGTTCTGCGAGCACTTCGTTCATTATCTACAAGTGGAGAAGCAACACATGCAGAACACCGTCAAGGGAAACCTCGAACGTTTGCACGCCATGCTGCACAAGGCGGTACTGTACGGATACCCCGTCAACAACACTTACGAGGAGGTTATGATTCCCGAAGAGGAAGTTGGGGCAGTCTATCTCTCCATGACTGAGATTACTCGTATCTATTACTACGAGGGGATGACCCGGTTCCAGCAGGATGTACGCGACCATTTCATTCTCGGATGCCTGACGGGTCTTCGGTACTCGGACTATTCGCGGCTGAATGAATCGAACTTCAGAACAGATATCGGACAGATAACCGTCAAGACGAAGAAGACCGGCGCTGTCGTCTCCGTGCCCATGCACCGCTTTGTTAGAGAGATACTCAAGAAGTACAGTTACAACCTTCCGAAGCCACGGTGCGTGCAATACTTCAATAGGGCCGTTAAGACAATATGCCGTAAGGTGGGCTTGAACGAGCCAGTGCTATGGGAACGAACGGTCGGTGGAAAGGTCGTCTCCCGAACGGTCGAAAAATGGGAGATGGTATCATCGCATACCGCTCGCCGGAGCTTCGCCACTAACATGTTCCTACAGAACATACCCACCTACCGTATCATGCTAATTACTGGGCACCGCTCCGAGAGTTCATTCTTTAAATACATACGTGTAACACGAGAAGAGAATGCCTTCGCTCTGGCAGGACATCAGTTCTTCCAATAAATATTTTTGTATGGAAATTAAAAGCAAAAAAATAATGCAAAAACCAACGCACATACGACGAAACTTGATGCTGAAGGAGATGGATATCCGGTGGCTGCCGAACGGGAAACGGAATATCATTTCTATCAAGTTTGTGGATAAGGAAGGGAACCTTCGGTATATACCGCAAGCGTATGTCTGCGGCCTGCCATACAATGTGAAGGAAACAAGGCAGCGGGGAATACAACCCTGCGACTGCAAAGGGAACAAAGAGGGGCATGTATATCCTGCCGGTATTGATTCGATATTGATGTATAACAATATGGAGGTGATGCTATGAACATAGAATTTAACAGGAAAGGCGTTCCGTTGATGTTCTGGGGAAATGGGATTCACGGGCATACCGGTGGTACTCCGTCCAATGCCATGACCAAGCAGGAACAGAAGAAAGTCACCCAGACAGTCGATGAGAAAGATACCGATTATCTCACCCTTGATTCCTACAAGATAGTACTTTGGCGGAGTCAAAACGACTTTCCGCAATGGGCAGATAAACTAATCACCAGTACCGGTGTATTGAATACCGGGCTAAAATTCCTGCGTAACCTGACAATCGGGCAAGGAATTTACGCCTGTACGGTTGACGGGTACGACGATAAGGGGAACGAGATACTAAATCCTTATCCGGATAAGGCGGTTCAACAGCAGCTTCTTTCCCGTCCCATCCGGCGCTATTTGGAAAAGGCTCTTCGCGATTACCTGAAATTCGGTGCCGGTGCCGTCCAGTTTATTCCGAACGAACAGGGCAATCAGATTGTGGGAGTCAATCCGCTGAACGCATACTACTGGCGTTTGACCAAACGAAAAGATGACGGGCGTGAATATTGCATCGTCTCCGGTAAATGGCCTGAAACGCCTGCAACGAAAGATTACCAGGAATTCGATGTCTTGCTGGAGTATGACCCGGAAATGGATTTGGATATACGCCGGTATGAAAGCAAGGCTACCAAAAGCCCTGTTATGCTTATCCGGGATTCATGGAGTAATAAAGAGACGTATAGTGAGCCGATATGGTTGGGATGTTACTTGGCGGGTTGGCTCGACATCGCTAAGAAAGTACCACTTTATCTCCAGACGGTATACAAGAATCAAGCTACATGGAAATGGCATATACAGATACCATACACCTTTTGGGATAAGAAGTTTCCGGAGACGAATTACTCAAGCGATCAGGAAGGAACAAAAAAACGTGAAGACGACATCCAGCGATATATGGATGATATCGAAGATAACCTGCTCGGAGCTAAGAACGCCGAAAAGCCGCTCTTTACTCATTATGCCGTAAATGATCTGAACCAAAAGGTGGAGGAAGAATGGAAGATTACCGCCCTCGATAACAAATCGAAGGAAGGAGACAAATTAGTCACCAGCGCAGCGGCCAATTCGGAAATCCTTTTCTCGCTGATGATTAACCCTAACGTGATGGGTGCCGGTATGCCCGGCGGAGCGTATGCCGGCAATCAGGGAGGCAGCAACATCCGCGAGGCCTTTCTGGTAAATATCGCCAATGCTTGGATAGACCGTCAGAATATACTCGACCCTATCGAGATTATGCTACGCTACAATGGCTATAAGGACGTGGAACTCCGGTTCCGTAACACAATACTAACAACGCTCGATTCCGGATCGGGTACAACAAAAAACCTGTCGTGATATGATTTTCTCAGCAGACAAATGGAACGATGCCGATGAGATACGCCCGTATCTACCAGCATCCAATGCGTTAAAATTCAAGACAGCCGGTCCGGCACTTGGCAAGACCCTTGGGCTTTTTATCCGTCCGTTAATTGGTGATGATCTGTATGAAGAATTGAAAGATATCTACGGTGGTATGACCGATATCGCCGATATCAAGGAAGATACCGCCGACTATGACATCAAATTCCTCTACCTCGCGCAACGGGCTAATGCCCTGCTCGCTTTTTGGTATGACTATGATGAAATGCAATATCTGATTGCTGATGCCGGTGTTAAGCGCCAGGATTCTGAAAAGTCGCAAACGCTCTATAAGTATCAGGAAGAAAGCCTCCGGAGCGGATGGCGGAAGAAAGGTTTCGATGCGCTCGACAACCTGCTCCGGTTCTTGGATGAAAAAGTGATCCTTTTTCCGGATTACAAAACGTCGCCCAACTATGTGCAGTCGCGCCGGTTTATCGTCCGCAATACCGATGAAGTAGATACCTATT
>DAMCDT010000120.1:3705-4113 GCA_032058265.1 Tannerellaceae bacterium | reverse complement strand
GACATTACCGGTAGCCGCCTGTTGTTCCTTCGGCTTCGTTCGCACTTCCGCGTGGTGGAAGATACGATCGTTATGCCGCGCATGGGTGACAACCTCTATCGCGAGATGATGCTTTCGCTCCGGTCGGATACTCCGGAAGAGTGTTTTGAGAAGCTGCGTACGTTACTGATTCCCGTCGTGGTGTTTTACGCCGTCTGCCGGCTGATACGCGAGACGGGTAGCCTCTCAGATAAGGGACTGTTTTTCCAAACCCTCCAGGGTGGCGACAGTTCATATACTACATCTACACCCGTCAGTGACGAACGCCTGATTATGCAGGCTAATCGTGCCGAAGCCGACGCGATCCTATACTGGCAGACGGCAGTCGCCTTCCTAAGAACCGAGTTTAATATATCCATATCGAACGGA
>DAMCDT010000120.1:0-3695 GCA_032058265.1 Tannerellaceae bacterium | reverse complement strand
AACGGAAAAAAAATACCCGACCGCGACAATAACAGTAAAAAATCTTTCTGGGCATGAGTAAAGTATCCATACATGTAACCTCTATGATGGGCAAAACAAAGGTGATAGACATCGATATCCCTTCTGAGTGGAAAGACCTGTCACCTGTGCAATTTGCTACCTGTGCACGACTGTTTACCGAGCGGATGGCCGACGACGAGTTTATTTCCCTTTTCTTCGGCATCTCCCCGAAGCTGGCCGCCCGGCTTACAGCCTTTGAGAAGTTCCGGCTGATAGACTTGGTCTCCTTCGTTTCCGGAGCGCGTACCAAGGTCAACTTCTTTTATATGCGTTCCATCCCCGGCACGTCCCTGCTTTCACCGCTTCCGCGCCTGAGCAACGTGTCGCTCAGGCATTTCGCCCTCTTCGATACATACTTCTTCGAATATACCAATAAGCCGGACACGGACGGTTTAGTACGTTTGGTTTCAGCCTTGTATTTGGCGAAAGGCGAACATATCAACCGCATAGATTTTCAAAAGCGGATGGATTATGTGCGCCGGACAGTCGATATAAGCACTCTCTACGCCATCTTTCTCAATTATACTTTTATCCGCCGGTGGCTTTCCGGACCATTCTCCTATCTGTTTACCTTCCGGGATGATGACGAAGAAGACAGTCCAAAGAAAGTATCGCGCCAACCGAAAGCAAACCTTCCGGACTGGAATGCTATCATCGACGGATTAGTGGGCGATGACGTATTGAATTACGACAAGTATGCCAACCTACCTTGTATCCGTGCATTCAAGGTTATTAATAAACGAATCAGTGATTATAAAAAACATGGCACAAAACTTAATAGATAGCTTCACAGCTTATATAGAGAACCTATGCCGGCATCATACGGTTATCGGACATACGGACAATCGGAAACATTTCGTTGACCTTTCGACCGACGAATTGCTTCAGGAAGGCAAATCATTGGTGTATTATCCGGTGGTCACCATCCAGAAGCTAACCAACAGCTACGATGGACGGGAAGATGCCCTCCGGAAGACGCGGTATGTAGAGCTTATGTTTCTCGACCACCTGCAAGACCGTGGAAGCTTCAAACAAATGGAGAAGGCATGGGCACAAATGGAACAGGTGGCAGAAGACTTCCTGCGGCGCATCCGCATCGACCGGCGCGACCGGCAGGCATACCCCTGGCTCCGCTCCGTCTCCATCGAAAAGGCCGAAGGCGATTATGTAGAGAACGTAGTTTCCCATCTATGGGGCTACCTGCTCACTTTCGATCTCGATATGCCCTTTGATAATTGTATCGAACCCGGACGATTTGATGACCTATGAACCTTTTCCGAAAAATAACACGCTACTTGCCGGTCTACATCCTGATTGGCTTTGTCAATATAAACGATTTGGCCTGTCGGGTGTTCAATACTTATATCGGACGTGTATTTATAGGCGTGGGTGTCGCTATTCTGATCGACTTGATGCTGGGCGTCCGGAAGGCTAAAAAATCGGGTATTTTCGAGGGCTCTTATGGTCTATCACGTACGATTGACAAATTTATCAAATATTATTCTTTAATCCTGCTGGGCGTGATTGCCGACGAGTTCCTGTCTCCGGCAGGCCTTACAGTACCCTGGGTAACGATGGGCGCCGGCCTTCTTCTGCTCGGTATCGAGATATGGTCGTGGTTCGAGAAAGCGGAAAAGAAGGAGCAAAAGAAAATCAAACAAATGGCATGGCTGCTTAAAAACAACCGTGAGGTGGCTAAGGAGATGTATAACACACTTAAAGAAATGGAATCAAACAGTAACAGCAATGATAACGAGTAAATATTTCAAAGAAGAAGAGTTCAGCAAGGCAAGCCCCGCTTGCAGCTTGCAGGACATGAAACAGGCAACGATGGACAAGTTCGACAAGGCGCGCGAGATTGCCGGCATCCCTTTCATAGTTAATTCCGCCTATCGCTCCGTCGCGTACGAAAAGCAGCAGAGCCGCAAAGGAACCAGTGCGCACACGCTGGGCTGCGCGATGGACATAAAAGCGGCAGACGATCGCTTACGGTTCAAAATCGTCTGTGCCCTATTCGCCGTCGGCTTCCGGCGCATTGGCGTTTACAGTTGGGGCATACATGCCGATGATTCGCCAGCGCACGAGCAGGATGTGCTGTGGAGAGGGTAAGATAAAACAGGATTTATATGGCAAATCAAGATTATACGCCTCCTTTGATGACCGAACAGGAATTTAATGCGAAAGTAGCTGAATGGACTACTGGCATCCGAATGCGTGCGGCAAACAATCTGAGCGCATTGCCGAAAGGCGGTGGAAAAGATTGGAAAGGCCGGACGCTTCCTAAACTGAAAAGATCATTAAAGCAACGGTTCAAAGAAGATGCAGGGATAGTCAACCGCATTAGCTTTTTATTTTCGAAGCAGGGGATATATCTGCACTACGGCGTAGGACGTGGATATATTCGCTCAGGAAATAGCGTTGTGCGAGGCCGCAGGCATACTGAACTTGAAATAGGCGAATTGCGTAAAAGAGGGTATTCAAATAAAGACCTAAAAAACAAAAAGGTGGTATATAAAGACGCTACCGGCAATGTTATGCGCAAGCCTCTTGACTGGATAGACGTGGAAATTAAGGTTGGAATAAAAATCTTGGCAAACATTGCTCAGGAGTTTTATGGCGACAAGGCAATGAAAGCCGTACTCGAATCAGGGAAATTTGCGACAATCGAAAAGAAACTATAATCAGATGTAAAATCATGGCTGACAAAATAGCAAGAAGAGGAATCTCCGTATATATTGACGGTACAGCCGTTGAAAATTCTGTTAAAGGGATACAGGGCGAAATGCGCAAACTGGTTAACGAGCAAAAGAAGATGACTGTCGGCTCAGATAAATACGTCGCACACGGAAAAAAAATCGCTCAATTGAATTCGCTGCTTGAAGAGCATAAGGAATATCAAAAGCAGATAAACAAAGAATATTCCACCATGTCCGATTCAATGGATAAAGTGGATAAAAAAGGTAATGTACTTGTTAACACATTCAATAAAATAAAGGTAGCTATTGTTTCCATACTTGCATCCATTATACTTGACAGGGCAGTTGGAGAATTTTCGAAAGTAGATGCAGCTATGGCTAATGTTATCAAATACACCGGCCTGACACGGAAAGAGGTAGAAGGGTTAAATGAAGATTTTAAAAAATTCAGTACCCGTACCACTCGGGTTGAGTTAAATGCCCTTGCTGAAGACGCCGGACGGCTCGGATTGAAAGGACGGAAAGATATTCTTGATTTTGTGGATGCAGCCAACATCCTGAATATTGCTTTAGGGGAAGATTTAGGGGAAGATGCCGTAAAAGATATAGGGAAGCTTACACAGATATTTGGTGATTCGGATAGGATGGGATTGCGTGGGGCTATGCTGGCCGTAGGGTCGGCTATAAACGAAGTGGCACAGAACTCCAGTGCATCTGAGCCATACCTTGTAAACTTCTCCAATCGGCTGGCAGGGGTTGGAGCGCAGGCCGGACTTACGATATCCCAGATTATAGGACTGGGTTCGGTTCTCGACCAGAATGCGCAACAGGTAGAGGTGTCAGCCACTGCTGTTAGCAAGGTTTTAACGAAATTATACCAGGAGCCGTCTAAATTTGCCAAAATAGCAGGAATAGATGTGGAAGCCTTCACTAAACTCC
>DAMCDT010000119.1:0-10491 GCA_032058265.1 Tannerellaceae bacterium | reverse complement strand
GCCGCATAAAGTTAACCCAATTGATTTTGAAAACGCCGAGGGAAATTTGGGGATTGCAAACGCATTGCTGGAGCATTTGGCAATAAAATTGCCGGTTTCACGTTTACAAAGAGACTTAACCGATTCTACAGTTTTGAGAAATGTGGGGGTTCCAATGGCGCATATTGAAATTGCATTTAAAAGTTTAACAAAAGGGCTTGGAAAATTGTTATTAAATAAAGACGCATTGTATCGTGATTTAGATCAATGCTGGGCTGTTGTTGCAGAAGGGATTCAAACGATCTTACGGCGGGAAGGATATCCGGAGCCATACGAAGCATTGAAAGAATTAACACGTACAAATGAAGAGATTACAGAACAATCAATTAATAACTTTATTGAGAATTTAGACATAAATGAGAGTGTGAAAAATGAATTAAAGGCAATATCGCCACACAATTACACAGGTATTTAGTTTAGAGATAAGAATAGCCGGGAGGCTATAAATTAATTTTAATTTATTATTTAATTTACGAAAATGAGTACAGAAGAAAGAGACGAAACTCAACCGCGTCCCAGAAAAGTGATACCAAGTATCAAGAGGGAAAACACAGACCAGGAAGGTGAAAGAAGACCTTACAATCAGGGTTACGACAGACCTGATGGAAACTATGAACGGAGATCTTATAATCGCCAGCAAGATGATCGGGGAGGATACAGATCATACGGCGACAATCGTTCTTCGTATGGAGATCGCCAAAACCGCTCACGTTATGATAATCGTGATGGCGGAAACAACCGAGGCTATGGTAATTCAAATCGTGACGGAGGGTATGGAAACCGCTCTTCATATGGAAACAACCGCTCTTCGTATGGAAACAATTATGACCGTTCTTATGGTAATGACCAGCGCCAGTACAATCGTCCCCGTCAAGGAGGATACGATGACAGACCAACAAGAGCTTATTCAGCAACCCCGTCAGGTGATGGCGTAGCCGGAGAAGGAGTTAAAAAAAGAAGGCCACGCGTAGGTGATACTTCCCGTACTAATTCTTATGATAACAGGGGAGGAGGTCGTCCTTCTTACGGAAATAATCGTGGTGGCGGTGGAAGACCATCTTATGGCAACAATCGTGGCGGCGGTGGTTACGGTAATAACAGGAACCGTACTTCGGATTACAACCCTAATGCAAAGTACAATGTACAAAAACAATTGAAGTATAAAGAAGTATTAGCCGACCCCAACGAACCAATCCGTTTAAACAAATTTCTTTCCAATGCAGGAGTATGCTCCCGTCGTGAAGCAGACGAGTTTATCCAGGCAGGGGCAGTTAAAGTAAATGGTGCTGTTGTTACAGAATTAGGAACAAAGATTACACGACAAGATGAAGTATTGTTTAATGACCGTCGTGTACAGATTGAAAGTAAAGTATATATTGTACTTAACAAACCTAAAAATACTGTTACTACTTCAGATGATCCTCAAGAACGTAAAACAGTAATGGACTTGGTGAGAAATGCTTGTCAGGAACGTATTTATCCGGTTGGTCGTTTGGACCGTAATACAACAGGTGTGCTTCTTCTTACAAATGATGGTGATCTGGCTTCTAAATTGACGCATCCCTCATTTAAGAAAAAGAAGATTTATCATGTATGGTTGGATAAGAATGTAGCCATTGAAGATATGGAAAAGATTGCAAATGGTCTTGACCTCGAAGATGGAGAAATACACGCTGATGCGATCAGTTACGCGAGTGAAGACGATAAAAGCCAGGTAGGGATTGAAATCCATTCCGGCCGTAATCGGATTGTACGCCGTATTTTTGAATCACTTGGCTATCATGTCATGAAGTTAGACAGGGTATATTTTGCCGGTTTAACCAAAAGGAATTTACCTAAAGGTAGATGGCGTTATCTAAACGAAAGAGAAGTGAACGCGCTTCGAATGGGAGCATTTGAATAACTAATTGAATAGTTGATAGCCGGTTCATTTCTTTAACCGGCTATCTTTTTAAACATATAAATGATTTTACTCATATGGAAACAGTTACAAGAACAAAAATTGTAGATGTGCTTAGAAGTAAAGCTTTTGGCACAACCGTTAATGTGAAAGGATGGGTTCGTACCCGCAGAGGTAGTAAACAAATAAACTTCATTGCTTTGAACGACGGCTCTACAATACATAATGTTCAAATCGTTGTAGATGTTGATTTATTAGGGGAAGAATATTTAAAACCTATAACAACCGGTGCATGTATTAGCGTTAATGGTACATTGGTTGAATCACAGGGGCAAGGACAGGATGCCGAAATACAGGCTAAGGAGATTCATATTTATGGAACGGCTGATCCGGCTACATACCCTTTACAAAAGAAGGGCCATTCATTCGAATTTTTGCGTGAGATAGCTCATTTGCGTCCTCGTACCAATACATTTGGTGCTATATTCCGTATTCGTCACCACATGGCGTATGCTATTCATAAGTTTTATCATGACAGAGGTTTTTTCTATTTTCATACACCAATCATTACAGCTTCCGATTGTGAAGGTGCCGGGCAAATGTTTCAGGTTACAACAATGAACTTGTACGACTTGAAGAAAGATGAAAACGGTTCGATTGATTATAATAATGATTTCTTTGGAAAACAGGCGAGTTTAACAGTGTCCGGTCAGCTAGAAGGCGAATTAGCAGCAATGGCATTAGGAGCAATATATACTTTCGGGCCTACTTTCCGTGCAGAGAATTCAAATACTCCACGCCATCTGGCTGAGTTCTGGATGATTGAACCGGAGGTAGCCTTTAATGAAATCGAAGAGAATATGCAACTAGCGGAAGATTTCATTAAATATTGTATTCAATGGGCGCTTGATAATTGTATGGATGATTTGGAATTCCTGAATAAAATGGTAGATAAGGAATTGATTGAACGTTTGAATTTTGTGTTGAAACAAGATTTTATACGTTTATCATATACGGAAGGTGTCAAAATATTAGAAGAAGCTGTTGCGAATGGCCATAAGTTTGAGTTCCCTATCTTCTGGGGGGCAGACCTGGCATCTGAACACGAACGTTACCTTGTGGAAAATCATTTTAAATGTCCTGTGATACTAACTGATTATCCGAAAGAAATCAAGTCATTCTATATGAAGCAAAATGATGACGGAAAGACTGTTCGTGCAATGGATGTGCTTTTCCCTAAGATTGGTGAAATCATCGGCGGATCTCAGCGTGAAGAAGATTATGATAAATTATCGCGTCATGCGAAGGAAATGGGTGTTCCTACCAAAGACATCTGGTGGTATCTTGACACCCGTCGCTTTGGAACAGCCCCTCATTCAGGATTTGGATTAGGATTTGAACGATTATTATTGTTTGTGACAGGAATGACCAATATACGTGATGTAATTCCTTTTCCACGCACACCAAATAATTGCGAATTTTAATTCGCAATTATTAATTGAAAGTTGAAAATGCAAAATTGAAAATGAAATAAAAATAAACCATTTCAACTTTCAATTAATCTTGTTCTTCTTCCAAATCGATTGGTATTTGCTTCTTGAAAGCTTCTTTAAAGGAAATAAGCGATTCCGTACGGGCTAATCCCAACGGTTGTAATTTCTGATGGATAATTTTCAGCAAGTGCTGATTGTTTTTTGCATAAATCTTAATGAAAAGATCATATTGTCCGGTGGTATAATGGCACTCAACTACTTCCGGTATTTCTTTCAAAGCTGCGGTAACTTCAGGAAATTGTCCCGGAGAATTAAGGAATAATCCTATATAAGCACATGTTTCATAGCCTACCTTTGTATTATCTACTATGAATTCAGACCCTTTAATAACACCAAGGTTTGTGAGTTTTTGAATACGTTGATGAATAGCAGCCCCCGAAACATTACATTCCCTTGCGACTTCCAGGAAAGGCATACGTGCATTGTTAATAATAAGTTTTAAAATCTTTTCGTCTAGTGCATCTAATTGGTGATGTCCCATAATTCTATTGTTATATTATCACTAAAAGGGCTTGCTATGTTTTAGGCAAAAGTAGTCAAATAATAATAATCAGCAATTAAAAGATTATGAAATATTTCATAATGAAACTTCAGGAAGCGTGTTACTTATCTTTTCTAAAGAAGATATCATAAGCAGAATCTATTTGGTAGTCGGCCACACCCCATTCCATTAACCATTTAATATTACGTCCGGCATTCGGTATATTGTCCGGTTCGGGATTGCCCCTGAAAGGGAGGTTTGCACATGCCATGATCTGTATACCCTGATCCTGGCACCATTTGATTATCCTGCCATTTATTTCATCCACACCGGCAAAAAGGAAATAATAATCCTTCGTTTTATCCCTGTATTTTTCGAAAAACTCATCTTTTTCTCTTATTAACATGGTGATCTTTGGCCCTTTACCCCTGAAGTAGTCCCCGTGGCCTATAAAATAAGAAGAGTTCACGAAGCCCGTTTCTTTTAATATTCGTTCTAATTCCTGGTAAAACGCTAAAGAGGGGTTTTGTACTTTGATATCGATCATCAAGTCTTGCAACTTCCCTTTAGCATAATTACAATATGTTTCCATAGATACTGGGGGCTTAACTCCATTTTTCAAGGGTGTTAATGCCTGAATTTCCTCCCAGGTCATTTCTTCAGCTTTGCCTTTGGAATCATAATCTCGTTCGAACGTACGGTTATGATAAAGGAATAGTTTGCCGTCTTTGCTTTGACGAACATCTATTTCTGCACCGGTATAACCGCGTTTTACCGCTTCATCTAAGGCGGCAATACTGTTTTCGGGATTTTCACCGCCGTCAACAACTCCACCACGATGTGCCATTAGTCGGTAAGCCGGATTAATCACCGGAGATTCCTGTCCCTGTACAATGTAAAATAAGCAGCTAAGCAAAATACAAATAAAAGTTTTCATACTGGTAAAATGAAATTATAGTTTATGGATTACACGCATCATTTGTTCTCCCAGGCCGATGGTATATCCCTGAGATACAAATACGACCCTCCCGAATGTGTCGGCGATTACAAAGACTGGCAATGTATTGGCATCTGGCAAACGCATGGCAGACACTAACATATCCGTGATAGTATTATCGATGTCTATACCATAAGTAATTGTATTAGGCAGATTGCCAAATTCATTCTTATCAAAGTTTTGCCAACCTTTTTCATCCTTAAATAAAAGTAGCATGCTACGGTTCCATTCTTCAAAATCTTTACTAAAGTAAGCGATATCCCTCATGGCATGATTGGTTGGTTCCTGTCGTGCTCCAAGGATCGCAACAATAAAATAGCCACGTCCTGTAGTCGCCAATATACTTGTTGTTTCACCGTTTTCTGCTAACCTGAATTTCGCTTCGGCATCAATATTACCTATCACCTGAATATCATCTGAACTTGCGCGCATCAGCAAACGTATATCAGTTGTTAGACCTTCTTTTACGTGGAAAGAAGTTATATTGGCCAATACATTACCCTTAGCCATCCGGTTACCCGTCACCAGCAGGTAATTTCCTTCGTCTATTGGTAAAGGATTCTTAAGTAAACGGCTCCATGTATCACCTAATCCCATATCCACATTATTGTTAGCCTCAAAGTTTAACGTTTGCAATTTACCATCCGGCAATATCTTTGCAATAGTAAAATGGCTGTAGTATTTCGGATCTTCCAATGCTTTTATTGGATCATAAGATGCCCGTACCTTTCCTTGTTTGGTAGAAACAGGAACCGAAGCTTCGAAATCGACATCTTTCCATTCCGTTTGGTCAAAATATTGTACTTTTCCTGCCACCGGTTCAATACGTGAAGGAATACCCAGGCTACGAGCCACCGCTACAAAGAAAATATTACGTGAATGAGTATCTGCCGTACGGGCATTCCATACACCCATAGGCATGACAGGAATACGTTGCGGATTCAATTCGTTCTTAACCTTAATATTGTTTTTAATCCATTCCACTAATACCTGTGGATTCTCTTTGGATTGTCCTGCCAGTTCAATAGGTATAGCTTCAATGAAAAACGATTTATAACCCGTTAATAATTCATTGCTTACACGTGGGTTGAATATATATCTTTCGAACAGGTCATTTTGCACGACTGGTGTATTCGTTAAATGATCTAATAAGACAGAGGAAGGAACATCCCGTAAGTCTTTTGCTGAGATAACGTCCAACAAATCCATAGCAACCTGTAATTTATCTCCTGTAACAGAACGTAAAAAGCCTTCTATTTCCTTCCAGTTTCCCCGGCTGGCAATCATTATCCGTACGGTTTTATCCTTATCCGTTCCAAGTTCTTTGGCTAATTTTTCAGCTTTTTCCGTTGTATAAAATGTTTGGACGTATTTATTACGTATAGCATCTTCTTCCAGTAAACGCCTGGCATTCTCGTCTTTTTGATCTTGCGTAACTTCCGCAGGAATGGATCCATCGACCGGAGGAACAATGTCTAAAGAAAGATCAAATGCATCGCCGGGCTTTTTATCCAATGTAATGGTGACATGATCATCTTTTCCGAATGAAACTTTAGAGAAACCGAACATCCCTTCTTTTGAAGCCCATACCAACATATCACCTTTTCCGGCAGAAAGAAATGTTTTACCGTCTGAGCCAGTTGTTTTTTTTGCTACCGAATAAAATTCGGCATAGTTATAGAGCTTGAACTCTACGGATGAGCCGGAAACAGGTTTACCGTTCGTATCAGTAATTGTTATAATACTTTTTGCCGTAGGAGCATAGTTGTCAATTACATTAATCTCAGTATAGCAATCTGTTACTTCCATGATTTCTTCCGGGCCGTTATATAGACCGAATACTTTCGTGTGCATCAGCATCCCACGGTATGCAGGGCCGTTAAACCAACCTAAGTTTAAAACAGGTTCCGGTTCGCAGGCTCCCATAAAATACCATTTCCCGTCAACCCATGCTTCCACCCACGCATGATTATCGTCCGTATGTGCCCATCGGGGAGTGTATACCTGTCTGGCAGGAATACCGACTGACCTGAGTGCTGCTACTGTAAATACCGATTCTTCTCCACAACGTCCATAAGCTGATTTGACTGACGCTAACGGAGAGCTGGTTCGTGCATCGGATGGTGTATATATTACTTTCTCATGACACCAGTGGTTTACTTCCAGTACGGCATCATATAGGGACAATCCTTTTACCCGGTGTTTCAATTCATCATAGAATAACATCCGGCTCTCATCCAGGTTTTCGTTATTTACCCTGACGGGCAATACAAAATGGCGAAAGATAATTTCCGGAATATCTTTTCCCCAGGGCATTTCTTCTTTTGCCCGGAAAGACGACCTGATATTATCGAGGTAAAAATTGCCGCTATAATCAGTTATATCACCAATAGGCATATATGCGTAAAGGAAAGATAGGGCTTCTTTTTCCGGTAAACTCATCGGTTCGTCAAGTATAGCAAATAAGTTTCCTTCGGGAAGCAATGATTGCTTCTTTTCGAGATCGTTCAATATCTGTGTTCTGGCTTGCTGGTCTGCTATAAAATGTTTCTCCTTGTTACAACTGATAGCAAATAATGAGGCGATTAAGCAGAATATTATATTTAATTTACTCATGATATTGTGTTTAGGATAGTGCAAAGTTACCTTATTTTACGTTATATCTTATGTTGTTATTGCTTAATATTTAACCAGATCACAATTGTGGCCCGATTGGACTACAGCTATGATCTGCTTGGATCACAACTGTGATCTGATCGGTCTACAATAGTGATCTATTTAATAAGACAGATATTTATCAGGAAAGATTCATTAAAAACAAATTAGTTATTAACGGTGTTTTTAATAAGTAATCAATTAAACGGTAAACAGAATGCCGTATAAGTAGATAAAATAACCAGCATGGCAACTGGCATTTTAGCATTTTTTTTGTTTACTTTGCTATGTAAATTAACTTAACTAACACGAACCTGAGATATGCCTGACTTACATAATTTATTCGCTAGTGGAGAGACTGTTCTTTTAGTTGCATCGATCATTCTTTTCTTAAGCATTTTTGCCGGTAAAGCCGGATTCCGCTTCGGTCTGCCTTCCCTGTTGATATTTTTGGGAGTAGGTATGATTTTTGGTAGTGATGGATTAGGAATACAATTCAGTAATCCTTTTGCAGCTCAGTTTGTTGGTATGTTGGCATTGACAATCATCCTGTTCTCGGGTGGTATGGATACGAAGATATCGGATGTTAAGCCAATAGCTGCCCAAGGGGTTATCCTTGCAACAGTCGGTGTGTTGGCGACAACTTTTATAACAGGAGGCTTTATATATTACCTCTGCCTTTGCCTTTTCGGACATCCGGCCCTTTCTTTTCCCGAATCTTTATTAATGGCGGCAGTAATGTCTTCAACTGACTCTGCATCCGTGTTTTCCATTCTCCGCAGTAAAGGTATTTATTTAAAAGAAAAGCTTCGTCCTACTTTAGAGTTGGAAAGTGGCAGTAACGACCCTATGGCTTACATGCTTACACTTTTGATGATCTCTTATATCCAAACAGGAGGTATGAATGTAGGTGAAGCTATCTTTACATTGGTCATTCAATTAGTATGGGGAGCAGCAGCAGGGTACTTACTGGGTAAATTGATTGTATGGGTCATTAATAAGATCAATCTGGATAATGAATCGATGTATCCAATCCTTTTATTAGCGGGGGCATTCTTTACGTTTGCTTCAACAACCTTATTGAAAGGGAATGGATATCTGGCTGTATATATTGCCGGATTAGTAGTCGGAAACAGTAAACTCATACATAAAAAGAGTATCGGTACGTTCTTTGATGGTTTTACCTGGTTATGGCAAATCGTCATGTTCCTTACTCTTGGCTTGTTGGTTAATCCGCACGAATTGGTATCTGTTGCTTTGATTGGTCTGATAGTGGGTGTCTTTATGATTATATTTGCTCGTCCTATAAGTGTGTTTCTTTGTTTACTTCCTTTTAAGAATTTTTCATTCAAAGGGAAATGTTATATTTCGTGGGTAGGGCTTCGTGGAGCAGTACCTATAATCTTTGCAACTTATCCGCTAACTGCCGGTATTGAGCATGCCGGACTGATTTTCAATGTCGTATTCTTTATTACTATACTTTCACTGTTAATTCAGGGAACAACGGTAACGTCTGCCGCCAAACTGCTGGGAATGGTTGATGAGCCGGAAAAGAAAGACGTTTTCGGTATTGAATTGCCGGAAGGAATCAAAAGCGCCATGAGCGAAATAGAAATTACCCCGGAAGTTCTTAAACATGGAAATAAACTGATGGAACTTACATTGCCGGATCATACACTGGCTGTTATGGTGATGAGAGATAATCTTTATTTTATTCCAAAAGGAAATACGATCTTACAGGAAGGGGATATTCTATTAATGATTTCCGATAATGATGAGGCGTTAAAGCAATCATACGAAGCATTAGGTATAACGACTTATACAATGAAAAAGAATTAATTGCGTTTTGTTAGAAACGGTTATATGAAATGGTAGTAAGAAAAGACAGGATTTTATGGGCTGATGACGAAATTGATTTATTAAAACCGCATATACTTTTCCTGCAGGATAAGGGATATGAGGTGACTCCCGTGATCAGTGGACAAGATGCGATTGATTGTTGTAAAGAAAATGATTTCGATATTATTTTCCTCGATGAAAATATGCCCGGGCTTTCGGGATTGGAAACTTTAGCTTTTATTAAAGAAATCAATCCGACCGTTCCGGTTGTAATGGTTACCAAGAGCGAGGAGGAAAGCATAATGAACCAGGCGATCGGTAATAAGATAGCCGATTACCTGATCAAGCCTGTAAATCCAAACCAACTGCTTCTTTCCATCAAGAAGAACGTTCATAAGAATGAGTTTATCTCTGAAACTACAACGGTAAGCTATCAACAGGAGTTTGCACGTATAGGTATGCAGATTAACGATTCATTGACGCCGGAAGATTGGATGGACGTTTATAAAAAGCTTGTTTATTGGGAACTTGAATTGGAAAGCAGCCAGACGCAAATGAGTGAAATGCTTCGCATGCAAAAGAAAGAAGCGAATATTTCATTCGGCAGGTTTATAAAGAAGAATTATGTAGATTGGATACAGCATCCTGATAACCGGCCTTTAATGAGTCCTGACTTATTTAAAGACCGGGTATTTCCCTTGTTGGATAATGGCGATAAGCTGTTCTTCATATTGATTGATAATTTCCGTTTGGACCAATGGCGTGTTGTAAAAGAACTGTTGACCGATTATTTTACATTTGATGAAAGTTTATATTATTCCATTCTTCCTACGGCTACACAATATGCACGTAACGCTATCTTCTCGGGTTTAATGCCGGTTCAGATTGAAAAACTATTCCCTGAATTATGGGTAGATGAAGAAAGTGAAGAGGGAAAAAATCTGAATGAAGCGCCGCTTATCCAGACACAAATGGATCGTTTCCGTAAGAAATATACTTTCTCTTATAATAAAGTGAACGACTCACA
>DAMCDT010000118.1:0-10509 GCA_032058265.1 Tannerellaceae bacterium | reverse complement strand
GTTTTGTATACGGTCGGAAGACCTGGTAGTCGGCGGCCGTTATCTTAATTTGCAAGATCTTAGCAAACTACCGAATCCGTTAGGAAAAAAAGTGGAACAAACTGTTCCATCTCCTATGCGTATTCCCTTCCTGGATGAAACAGGGTCGATGTTCCGCGCCATAAAAAAGAAAGATATATTATTACATTTTCCATATCAGTCGTTTGATTACCTGATTCGTTTATTGATGGAAGCTGCCTTTGATCCGAAAGTGGATGAAATCAAGATCACACAATACCGGGTTGCGGAAAATTCGGCGGTCATTAACACCCTGATAAGTGCGGCCCAGAATGGTAAGAAAGTAACTGTATTTGTCGAATTGAAAGCCCGGTTTGACGAAGAGAATAATATGAAAACAGCCGAGAGGATGGAACAGGCAGGTATACGGATCATTTATAGTATTCCGGGGCTAAAAGTCCATGCTAAAGTAGCTATCATATTACGGAAAGATTCACAGGAAGGAGTTCGGCGGAGAAGTTTCGCGTATTTAAGTACCGGTAATTTCAATGAGAAAACGGCTAAGATATATGCTGATATGGCTCTCCTGACATCTAACGACGACATTATTAGCGATATTAGTAAAGTGTTTGCCGTACTGGAAGGCAAACTGTTTACTCCGACTTTCCGGCATTTATTAGTAGCCCGTTTCAATATGGTTTCCGAATTAAGAAGAATGATTCAACAAGAGATAGACCATGCGAAAGAAGGACGAAAAGGGAGGATCATCTTAAAGATGAACGGGCTGCATGACAGGAATATGATTGATGAGCTTTACCGGGCGAGTGAGAATGGAGTGAAAATCGATTTAATTGTAAGGGGGATTTGTTGTTTGGTGCCTGAACAACCGTATAGTAAGAATATAAAGATCACACGAATTGTGGATATGTTCCTGGAACATGCCCGTATATGGTATTTTTATAATGATGGGAAAGAGGAGTTGTACCTTACATCGGCAGACTGGATGCGGCGCAATTTAAGCAGGCGTATTGAAACGGCCTTTCCAATACTTGTCCCTGAGATAAAACAAGAAATTATCGATATACTGAATATTCAGTTAAAAGATAATGTAAAGGCTTGTTTTATCGATGAGAACTTGAACAACAACTTTAAACACGACGATAATCCCGTAAAAACCCGTTCCCAACTAGCTATTTATGAATATTTACAGGCGGAGTGACAGCGTCGGTTTTATAAATAGTTTCTACAAAAGGCAGGTTGTATATATCATCGATACCATAAAAGAGTTTGGTTTTCAAGGTAAGGGTAGGTTTAATAATTGAATCTTCAAAAGCCTTGTTTACAGAACAGGCCACTAATTCCGTACAATATAATTTCGTATCGTCGCTCAGGTCGAAGTCAAGATCGAAAGGGATGTTTTCATGATAATAACTTTTGGCGTGATGGGTGATGCCGGATTGTATGTAATCTTCATCCGTAATCCTATAAATTCCCCAGGTTTTGATTCCGTCAAGGAAACTACATATATCTTCCCGCTTAACAAAACCGATACCTGTTAATTCGCTAGCCTCTATATGGATAACAAAGATCGTATCGGATGCAATTTCAAGTATCCCAGAATGGGAATAAAGCTTTTCCTTACTTGAATAATTCCTGAAATATTTGGAGAAATACCCGTTACCTAACCGGCAAATAATATCACCGTTCCGAAAGTCGACAGGCGGAATAGCTATCCGGTTGTTTGTCTTGTCGCAGGTTGTACATCCTGATACTAACAGGCAAAAGGCAAAAATTATTTTTTTGATTGTAAATGGACTTTCCAATCACCATCAATCTTTACAAGTTCAATTGTATCTTCTTTATCATTCTGATCTTTAAAAGTAACCCATGCCTTGTTACCCTCAATAGAGTCCTTCACCATAATAAATTTGAAATTAGGTTCAATAGGCATCGAACCGAAAGAACTTGCCATATCCAATAACTTCCCTGTCGGCTCTGTCGCATATTTCTTTGCTTCTTCAACTTTTCCTTTAGATAAATTCTCGAAGAAATTACGCGCAGCATCTTCCGGACCGGAAGAACATGACGATAAAGATATTGCTACCAGACAGATTAATAATAGTTTTTTCATAACATGTAGATATTTGTATAGTTGATAATTAGAATAATTCAAATTCTTTCTCTTCTACTTTGCAGAAAATACTTCTTACTTTTTCTTTCGATTTTTGCATTACTTCAGGCGTAATATGATTATAAACCTGCCTTATGGCAAAAAGCAATGCAATTAAGTCGTCAGCATAACCCACAAATGGAATCGCATCCGGAATAATATCAATCGGAAGAATAAAGTAACCCAACGCGCCTAAAATAATCGCCTTCTCTTTTGAAGGAAATGACTTATCCTGCAATGCGTAATACAATATCAGGACTGCATAAATAACTTTCACCCCGGCTTTCCTTGCAACGCGGAGCAGCTTATCCTTAAATTTTTCTTCGGAGTAATGCTCGCTGTATTTCACAAGTTTATCTTCTCTCTCTAAATTCTCCATATCATCTTATAAATAAATATGTGAAAGTAAATAAAACTACCGGAATTACAAAATGCAAAATATAAATGACCGGATATACTAGTATATCCGGTCATTTATAAATAATTTATGGGATTATTTTTTTGTAAAGACCATAATGAAGGTTTCACCATCTTCCGGATCAACTTCTGTAAAAGTTATTTTGTTTCCCGAACGAACACCTTCAAGATCAGTATCTATTTGTGTGCTTGATAAAACAATGTTTGGATGGTTGTATGTATATGTTCCGGTAATTGTATCTGAGCCCTCATCATCCGTACTTACAAGTTTAAAAGTAGTTGAGCTTCGAAATTCAATCGTAGAACTAAAGGTATATCCCAAAATGCTTTCACTATATTCCCAAGTAGTACCACTTAAACCATCGGAGTCTTTATCATCATCGTCTGAACATGAAAAAAACATAATTGGCAGAGCTGCCACGAGTAAAAATAATAACTTTTTCATTTTTGTTTAATTTTAAAATTTTGTGCAAATATAAGTAGAAATATTTAATATCATAATCATTACTTTTTTAAATGTTCATTATATAAGAAATGAAGTACGTCGTTTTTTAATGTGGATATGGTCATCTTTCAAAGTTACCATCGTAAAAAGATGAATAAACACTATATTTGTAGTTTAATATCAAAGGAATGGAAATTGCTGCATTGGTTTCGGGAGGGGTAGATAGTTCGGTAGTCGTTCATTTATTGAAAGAAGCCGGATATGATCCTACTATATTCTATATAAAAATAGGCATGGAAGACAAGGACGGCTATATTGATTGTCCGTCTGAAGAAGATATCGAGATCACTTCCTATATAGCTAAAAAATATGGTTGCCGTTTTGAAGTCGTATCCTTGCATGATGAATATTGGGAAAAGGTGGTAAGCTATACAATAGAATCTGTAAAACGCGGGCTGACTCCCAATCCGGATATGATGTGTAATAAGTACATCAAGTTTGGTTGTTTTGAAGAAATGTGGGGAAAAGATTTCGATAAAATCGCCACAGGGCATTATGCCACTACCACAGAAATCGATGGCAAAGTATGGCTTTCTACAGCAAAAGATCCCTTAAAGGATCAGACAGACTTCCTCGCCCAGGTAACCAAATTGCAGATACAAAAGCTAATGTTTCCGATCGGGCACCTTATGAAAAGCGAAGTACGCGCTATTGCCGCCGAACAAAAGCTCCCCAGTGCCATGCGGAAGGACAGCCAGGGTATTTGTTTCCTGGGAAAAATCAATTATAACGATTTTATAGAACGTTATTTAGGTAAGCGAACCGGGAAGATCATCGAACTGGAAACTGGTAAGATTTTAGGTAAGCACAATGGGTATTGGTTTCATACGATTGGTCAACGTAAAGGATTAGGCTTAAGCGGAGGGCCATGGTTTGTGATCAAGAAAGATGTCAGACGTAATATCGTATATGTATCCAACGGATATGATCCGGAAACCCAATACGGAAAAGTTATTAATCTTCAGGGATTCGACTTTATAACAGAGGATGTATGGGGAGAATTTACCGATGCCAAGGAAATAACATTTAAAATCAGGCACACACCGGAATTTACCCCCGGCCTTATCCGTCGCATAGGAGATATATACAGAATTGAATCAATAGAAAAAATACAAGGAATCGCTCCTGGACAATTCGGCGTAGTGTATGATAAGGAACATCATTTATGCTACGGAAGCGGAATGATTATCGAATAGAATTGAAATTGAAAGTTAAAAATTGAAAACAGTTTATTCGTATTCGTTTTCAATTTTTAACTTTCAATTTCCAATTATTTTATGACGTAAAGTGAACTGATTGACTCGTCATTACATACGCGCCGGATGGCTTCGGCAAACATTTCGGCTATTGAAAGTATTTTAACTTTGTCGCATTTTTTTGCGTAGGGGATGGAGTCGGTAAATATCATTTCTGTGAGGGAAGATTGATCTACACGGATAGATGCCGGATCAGACATCACCGCATGGCTGGCAATAGCCCGTACTGATTTAGCGCCGTTAGCCATCATTAAGTCGGCTGCTTTGGTAATAGTTCCGGCAGTGTCTACGATATCATCTACCAGCAGTACATCCAATCCTTCCACATCACCGATTATGCGCATCTCTGCTACTTCATTGGCACGTAACCGGGATTTATGACAAATTACCATAGGTACTCCCAAATATTTTGAATAGCTGCTGGCGCGTTTGGTTCCTCCTACGTCAGGTGTAGCTATTACGAGTGTATTCATCGGAATCGTATCTTTAATATATTCCAGGAATACGGAGGAAGCATATAAGTGATCAACTGGCACATTGAAGAAACCCTGTATTTGGTCGGCATGTAAATCCATTGTAATAAGACGGCTTATACCGGCTGTACTCAACATGTCGGCAATAAGTTTTGCTCCAATGGATACGCGGGGTTTATCCTTTCTGTCTTGTCTGGCCCATCCGAAATAAGGGATTACTGCAATGATAGAATGTGCAGATGCACGCTTAGCAGCATCGATCATCAAAAGCAATTCCATCAGGTTGTCAGAATTAGGGAAAGTAGACTGTACCAAAAAGACATCTCTTCCACGAATAGACTCTTCATAGGAAACAGAGAATTCTCCATCAGCGTAATGCTGGATATTCATCTGCCCTAAAGGACAATGAAGACTATTACATATTTTCTCTGCTAAATAACGGGAATTGGTCCCCGAGAACACCAGGAAAGGAGTTTGTGCGCTCATTAAATCGTAATGTAAATGGTTTGAATTTTCGTGCAAAATTACAAAACTTATTCGCAATAATATCTTTCCTCGGTAAAAACTTTGCTTTGAACTGTTTCCTAATAATTGAATTTCAAAATCTTTCCTGAGTAAGGAGCCAATACGACATGATAAGGAAAGGCAGCAGTAAGTGTACCCACACTTGTATCTCCTGTTAATAAATCCGTTACTTTTGCAGCTTTGTTATCTTCCATATTCAATACATTGAAAGCTTCCGGTGGTATACTGATATCAGCGTTTCTTTCATTACCGTCAAAATTGACGACCACCAGTATAGCTTCATTCTCATGTTTCCGAAGGAAAGTATACTGGCAGGAAACATCAAAGCCCGGATTATTGATATTAGCATACATCAAGTCATGGAATGAACCTTTTGAAATAGCATCTTCATCTTTTGAGATATTCAGAATCTTACAGTACATATCCCTTAGATATAATTGATCATCCATTAAGTTTTTATCATCAAGTTTCCAGTCATTAGCCCAGTCACGTATGGATTTCATACTCCAGTAATCAAAGATGGTTGTTCGTCCGTCACGGCCGCTGAAACCTTCTTCATCCATTCCTCTCTCCCCTAATTCCTGTCCGTTGTATATCATCACAGGATTGGTGTTCATGGTTGCGGAAACAATCATACCGGGTATTCCTCTTAAAGCATCTCCAGCAAAGAAATCAGAAGCTATCCGTTGCTCGTCGTGGTTTTCCAGAAAGTTCAACATTTGGTGTTGTATTCCGTCCACTGACTGCCAGGCTCTTGTTATCTCAATTGCCGGAGTGTGGTGGCAAATAACCGAACGTAAAGTGTCATACAGTCCCACTTTATCATATAGGTAATCAAAGTGGCCGTGATGTAAATAATTACGGTATTCTGCCGGATTATATATTTCCGCAATAAAAATAACGTCCCTGTTTTTTTTAACCTGTGGAATGACCCAGTTCCAGAATTCAACCGGAACCATTTCAGCCATATCACAGCGGAATCCATCCACTCCTTTACCGGTCCAAAACGTGAGTATATCCAGCATCTTAACCCATGTATCAGGTATCGGATCAAAATGTTTTTGGGCACCATTCACGTAATCGACACCGTAATTAAGCTTAATTGTTTCATACCAGTCGTCTTTTCCAGGATGGCAGTCAAACTTATTGTTTCCGGTAGCTTTAGCAGGGAATTCGCTATATTCAAAATCTTCATCCTGAGCTCCGAAATAGATGTCAAGCGGACGATCCGGGATGTAATAGAAATTATTATTAGGATCGAATGCATGAGAAGTATTATCATGCTGCCCAAGATTGTCAATATAAGGCAGGAGTGCATCCGAGTTATATTGGCGCGACACATGATTAGGTACAAAATCAATTATAAATTTCATACCTGCTTTGTGTGTTCGCTTCACGAGGCTTTCAAACTCATTCATCCGTGAAGGAACATGATCAGCCAAGTCCGGATCCACATCATAATAATCTTTGATAGCATAAGGGGAACCAGCTTTCCCTTTCACGATAATCGAATGGTCTTTGCGGATTCCATAAGAAGTATAATCCGTTTGTGTAGCATGTTCAATTACTCCCGTATACCATATATGTGTTGTGCCTAATTCTTTTATTTTCCTTAAAACGGTTGGTGTAAAAGCCGAAAATTTGCCTACACCATTTTCAGTAATATTACTATTTTTTACTAATTTATTATTTAGGTTTCCGAATAAACGGGGGAATACCTGGTAAATGATCATTTTATTCATCTGAGTATCTATTCATTTGTTTCATCAACTTTTGCCTTTAAACTATTTCTTCGCGCTGCCATACCATATACGAGCGTATCGATGTTTTGCTCTTTAACAAATGTTTCGAATGCTTCAACAGCAGCATTGTAACCAATTGTAGCTATAGAACTAACATTTTCAAGATCGAATGTTTTGTACCCGAGGGCTTCACTGGTTTCAATGAGTATATCACATAACAAACGGTCTTCCAACGTATTTGCACGGAACATATAATGATAGGACCGTTCCGCTATCCCCCAGATCGTTTGTTTATATTTCTGGGGAATAAGAGGGCTTACATTAACACCGATCACCCGCTGGCATTCATTTCTTATAGTCGAAACAGGGAAATTGCGGAATAAACCTCCATCTACGAAATGCGATCCGTCAATATCGACCGGACTAAATATAATGGGCATGCTACAAGATGCAACAATCGCGTCGATAAGTGGTCCGTTTTTGAAAGCATGGCTTTCCCCTTTATCCAGGTTCGTCGCCATTACGACCAAGGGAGTTTTCAATTCCTCAAAATACTTTGCACGTAGATGTCGATGAAGAAAACTCCTCATCCGGTTCATCTCGAATAGTCCTGACTTAGGTATTTGCGGCCTGGCAAATTCGGAAAATTCCTTGCCGGTAAATAATTCTGCTATTTCTGTAGACGAGTGACCATCCGCAAACAAAACACCTGCTAATGCTCCTGCACTTGTCCCTGAAATGATGTCCGGTCGCAGACTGCATTCCTCTAAAAACTTAAATACTCCAAGGTGAGCAAACCCTTTTGCTCCACCACCGCTAAGAGCCAAACCAAGCTTGTACTTTTTTAAAAGATGTCTGGTATTCATTTCTTCATAAAACTTATACAAATACCAAAGATGCATCTTTTTTAGAAATGAAACATTATTCTTTTATAAAATGTTTTTTACTATCTTATTTTTGCTACATTTACGAACACGAAACTTTAAATCTTTACGTATGATCACGAATATTTTTTGGATTATTCCTATAGCGTCAATCCTGGCGTTATTATTTGCCTGGTATTTCTTCCGGCAGATGATGAAAGAAAGTGAAGGAACTTCTTTAATGGTTAAAATTGCCTCTCATGTAAGGGAAGGAGCCATGTCTTATCTTAAGCAACAATATAAGGTAGTTGCCTTGGTATTCCTTGTGCTGGTTATCCTGTTTTCCATTATGGCATTTGGTTTCGGCGTTCAAAATGAATGGGTACCCATTGCATTTTTGACGGGTGGCTTCTTTTCCGGATTAGCCGGTTTTTTGGGGATGAAGACTGCCACCTACGCATCTGCACGTACAGCGCATGCGGCCAGTAAATCACTCAATCAGGGATTGCAGATCGCCTTTCGTAGTGGTGCTGTTATGGGACTGGTAGTGGTCGGCCTTGGCCTTTTGGATATATCTTTCTGGTATTTTCTTTTAAACTGGCTGATACCTGCTGATGTTATGGATCCGACCCATAAGCTTACAATCATTACCACCACGATGCTCACATTCGGCATGGGTGCTTCCACCCAGGCGTTGTTCGCCCGTGTTGGTGGAGGTATTTATACTAAAGCTGCTGATGTGGGTGCCGACCTTGTGGGAAAGGTCGAGGCGGGTATTCCGGAAGATGACCCGCGTAATCCGGCGACAATTGCGGATAATGTCGGCGATAATGTCGGTGATGTAGCCGGAATGGGAGCCGATTTATATGAGTCGTATTGTGGATCAATCCTGGCCACAGCTGCGTTAGGCGCTGCTGCATTTGTGTCATCCGGAAGTGTGGAATTACAGTATAAGGCCATTATCGCACCAATGTTAATTGCAGCAGTTGGAATCATTCTTTCTATTATAGGTATCTTTACCGTACGTACCAAAGAAAATGCCAATATCAAACAATTACTAAATGCTTTGTCTTTAGGTACGAACCTTAGTTCTGCGCTGATTGCTATTTGTACCTTTATTATATTATATCTTCTGGGCCTTGAAAACTGGTTTTGGATCAGTTGTGCCGTAGTCGTAGGGTTATTGGTTGGTATTGTGATAGGACAAGCTACGGAATATTATACTTCCCAGTCCTATAAACCGACAAAAAGAGTATCGGAAGCAGGTAAGACAGGACCTGCTACGGTAATAATATCCGGTCTTGGTCTGGGTATGCTTTCAACAGCAATACCTGTAATGGCTGTGGTTATCGGTATTATTTGTGCATTCCTGTTTGCTTCAGGATTTGATTTTTCAAATGTCGGGATGGGATTGTATGGTATCGGTATTGCCGCAGTAGGTATGCTTTCCACGCTCGGAATTACTTTAGCAACGGATGCGTACGGCCCAATTGCAGATAATGCCGGAGGAAATGCCGAAATGGCCGGTTTAGGACCGGAAGTACGTAAACGTACGGATGCCCTGGACTCTTTAGGTAACACAACGGCTGCAACAGGAAAAGGTTTTGCCATTGGTTCGGCGGCTCTTACAGGATTGGCCTTATTGGCCTCCTATATTGAAGAGATAAAAATAGGATTATTACGTATCGGACAGACAGCGCTTGAATTTGCTGACGGACGTTCAATAGAGATATCCAAAGCATCATTTACCGATTTTATGTATTATTATGATGTGACATTAATGAATCCGAAGGTCTTGGTGGGAATATTTATCGGATCGATGATGGCATTTGTTTTTTGCGGATTAACAATGAATGCAGTGGGGCGTGCAGCCTCAAGTATGGTGGAAGAAGTTCGCCGACAATTCCGTGAGATTAAAGGTATCTTGACTGGTGAGGCAGAGCCTGACTACGCCCGGTGTGTGGAGATCTCTACAAAAGGTGCTCAAAGAGAAATGATCATTCCATCCATATTAGCCATCGTAGCCCCTATATTAACAGGTATCATTTTTGGTGTAACCGGAGTTGTCGGACTGCTTATCGGAGGATTGAGTACCGGCTTCGTTCTTGCCATTTTCATGGCAAACGCCGGAGGAGCCTGGGATAATGCCAAGAAATACGTTGAAGAAGGAAACTTCGGCGGCAAAGGTAGCGAAGTACACAAAGCGACCGTAGTAGGAGATACGGTTGGCGATCCTTTTAAAGATACATCAGGCCCCAGCTTAAATATCCTTATAAAATTAATGAGTATGGTAGCTATTGTGATGGCCGGCCTTACAGTAGCCTGGAGTATTTTTTGATAAATTAAAAGAACATATAATAATTCATATTTTGCTCCTGTTGAGGCTGCACACGTCTCCCGTAATGCCTCCGGTGTACCAATTGTGTCTTGTCCGGAATCGAATGTGAGCAAATAAAAATAGCTAACGTGCGAAATAATTTTGCCTGTGTCCTATTTGACAAAAGCTCGTAAAGTGGTAACAAGTGAAACAAGATCTATTTTTAAGTCAAAACAATACAATG
>DAMCDT010000117.1:0-10564 GCA_032058265.1 Tannerellaceae bacterium | reverse complement strand
GCCGATCGATGTTCAAGGACTGGCGGCACGTCATGAATATAAACTGACGGACGACGATTTCATCCAGACCGGTGATTTATATTCAAGGGTGCTATCCGATTATGATAAGAATAATCTGGTTAACAACATTGTAGGACATATCAAGAACGCTCAGGAACGGATACAATACCGTCAGACAGCCTTGTTCTATAAAGCTGATCCCGATTATGGCACCAGTGTTGCAAATGGATTGAAACTTGATGTAGACAAGGTTAAAGAACTTGCTTCCATGACTCAGGAAGATCGTGTTAAGGCTACTTCAAAGTAAAATGAGTGGTGATGATGAGAGGGGCATTCTGCATAGGGTGCTCCTTTTTTTATTATTTAATAAAATTTTTCTACATCACTTTTTTATTTGAAGTACGTAAAATCAATCAATATACCTGTAACTTTTGAACTTTACGGACTATTTTACCATTGGTTGTCACTCCTTCTATAACCACGGAGTATGTGGTTGAGAAATCTGATGTATAAAAATCGAATGAAGCTTCACCGTCTTCATTTGTAATGATGTCCGGTTTCCAGAAGATCGTTGTGCGGTAATCCGGATTACCTAAATGTTTAGATTCGGACGTTTCGTATTTCGGTGAGTAAAACTCCGCAGGCTTCTGATATCCCAATGGTGATAAAACGATCCGGTTGAACATTTCTTTTTCATCATTAACATCTCCACCTCTTCGGGTGGTTATACTGATAACCCCGTTTCCGCCACGCATACCAAACATTGCTGCACTCGCTCCTTTGTATACATCGATACGATCTACTGTATTTACGGGAACCACCTCCAAGGGAGATTGCATACGATTCTTCATATTTGTAGGCCATTCCATGGGAACACCATCTATTAAAACAAGAGGAAACGGACTATTATTTATACTTCCTCCACCCCGGATCGTTACATAGCCTTCGGATGTAATATTTACACCGGCAACCTGATAAAGCATATCCGTTACTTGTATCGGATTACGCGTCTCAATTTTTTTTCTATCTATCGTGGCGTCAGCTCCTGATGCATACCAGGGCAGTTTTTTCTCTTCTTTATCTATTTTAGGAGCGGTTATATTTACGTTACTCAGATGAATGATTCGCATATTTTCATCATATTTAGCCCGTTGTTCCGCTTTATTTAAGAAGCCATTTTCTAAGGCATTTTCTACCGTTGGGGTACTGCGGGCAGGAGTTGGCTGTGTAAAATGAATATGTTTTGGGCTTGGCGGATTAATTTCATCCATAAACAACCTCACATTATGACTGCCCTTTTTACTTAATGACTGGATAAAATAGGTGGTGCTGTCAGGAAATTCAAAATTTATAAATGCAAACTTTCCGCGATTATCGGATTGGGCAAAGCCGATTTCGCCGTCGGAAGTGATCATGGTCACATTACTTCCTTCAACGGGTTTGGACGTTATCATTCGTTGTACCGTACCCGATATAAGTTGGCTTGTTTCGGGTAATTTTTCCGGTTGCCCGATTTTTCCTTTTACTACCTCCGGTATATTGTATCTTCTCCATCCGTGTGTCATCATTACGTAATCTAATGCGGCAAGGGTGCGGTCGTCCTTATTTTCCAAATAAATACCTGGTAATTTGATGTGCCCTTTCAGTTCTGATGAGAGTAGCAATGATGTCAGGATTGATTCGGAATTATTTATTTCAATGTCCTTATCATCCGTAATGGATACGGATAAATTACCTATTAATGGTGTCCCTTCTTCATCTGTTACCTTCAACTCGGAAATAACGTGATCTCTTTTTGTATATCCTTGCTTGTTCGTTTGGAATTCCAGTTTCGCCTGGTCTTCATTCATATTGAATACCAACCGCTCACTTAACGGGTTCATCTGCTCGTCGAATAATACTATTTGTATGACTCCTGATGGTAATTCTTTATGATTGATGGTAATACACTTCTTTTCGTAGTCCCATTGATCGAAATATAATAATGATCCCCTGCAATGTATCAATATGTATAATGGATCGTTGCTTTGAATATCTATTGACCTCTTGGAAACAATTATTAATTTATCCTCCCTCTGGTAGGTTTGTAATGTGTGTGCACCGGGAATAGGATCAGGTAGTTCGAATACTTTCTCCATACCTTTGCTATTAGTGCAATGCAAATAGTACTTTTTATCTACACATGGAATAAAGGCAAACATACCCATTCCTTCATGAAATGTTTTGACAGGTATTATAATTTCACCGTGTTCGTCGGTTAATTCGCCCGTTATATGTTCGGCGCTACCGTCTTCATTCAGCGCTTTGAAGGCAACCCGGCACATGGCTCTATCCAATAAGTTCCCTCCTTCAGGGAAAAAAGAGATATCAAAATCAGTTTTAGCGTCCGGAGTTTTTTCTTTCTTTTTCGATTTCTTTTCCGGTTCTGTTACATCTGATTGCAGGTTACCTATATAAATATCTTTCATAAAGAAATAATCATCGCCCTGATTTTCCATATATTTCGTATATGCCCGGATCGTATAATGGCCTTCCGGTATCTTTTCAGAAAGGAAAATATGTCCGTCATGTACGCCATTGTCCGGACGTATCATCACCCGGCTGATAAGTGTATCGGCTGTACTGACCAACTCTACATATACATAACGGCTTTTGGTGGGATACTGATGGGAAAAGGCGTCCACCAGATAAGCCTTGAACCATATCTTTTCACCGGGGACATACATATCCCTGTCCAGATGTAAATGTATCTTTTCCTGGGGATATACACTCAGTTGTTCCAGTAAATGGCTTTCAACAGTTTCCCGATCCGCAGCGGGGATGATTTGTCCATTTATATTTATAACAATGGCGGACGACAGGATCAGTATTATGAATGTTTTCATACGATTAGCATGTAAAGTATAACAGTAATGCTTTAAATATAATTATTTTTTATAATACAATATCAATATTTTGTCAAATTGTTATTTGATCTATGATTATAATCGAATATTCGACCGGAGGCACACACCTGTTTCATAATAGTAGACATAAATTACTCTATTTGATTTTAATTTTATAATATTGCAGCGTTTTTCACTAACCCATACTACAATGACAGACGAACTGAAAGAATATGAAGAAACAATTAAGGTAAAACACCGTTTTTGGAATCCTAAGTATAAAGAAGAAACTTTTGTTACCCTTGAAAAGAAAAACTTCATTCCCGTGGCCAAGAGAACCTTTGAAAACTTAGGTTGGGTGATTGTCTTTGCCGATTCTGACGAAGGTATTATCGAAGCAAAAAGATATGATGACCATGATTTATTTACGGAAAAAATAACCGTTACCTACAACTATCGAAAAATCAAGGTAGAAAGTGTCACAATAGGTAGTGAAATATGGGACAAAGGGAACAACTCCAAAAGAGTAAAACTATTCATTCATGCCTTTAATGAGGTATTGAACGAATTGGATAAAGAAACCTTGAATGAATTAACGGACGAGTTTGAAAAGCAACAGAATTGGGATGATTATGTTATACCGGAGAGCCTGCCTCAACCGACTCACTTTAGAAAACCGGATATCCGTATACCGCTAATCGGAGGAATAGTTTCAGCCTTTTTGATAGGGTATGCGATCGCTTTCTTAACGCATCGGGCAGCTTACATATTTGGACTGTTTGAATTAGGAGTTGGTTACTCGTTAGGATTTATATTACTACGTTTACTTAAACGGGGCAATTATACCAATGTCAGTCGTTACATATCCATTTTAACCGTATCATTAATTATAGTTTATGTATCGAGTAATATATTCCTGTATCAGATGCGGTCCATTCATTTTCATATCGGGCCTTATACTTTTATTGATTTCCTCCAGTCAAGATTTAGTTTAGGGTTAATGGCCGGAGATTGGATACTTATATTTCTGGTTTGCCTGTTACTTCAGGTACTTTTTTCAGGTTTAATCGCTTATTTATATACATTACATCCTATAATGAAGTACATGCAGGAAAAAGTTCCTGAAGAAGTAATAGATTTTGCTTATTATCATTTCATAAAAGGAAAATCAGAAGAAGAAGTACGAAGCGAATTATCCAAAATGGGATGGACGGAAACACAGAATCAGGACGACGTATTTGATGCTATCGGATCCATCCAGTCTTCTACGGAAATGGCAAGAACATAATCCATTAACTAGTTCAGTATGTAAATTATTTTTCATAATATTGGCAATTAATTAATTGCTTGTTTAAAAACCACTAAATCCCTTTTTATTATCATGAAACGTATTTTATTTCTTGTTATCACCGTATGTTTAATACATACCACATTGTTTGCAAAGAATAGTATTAATGCGATCGACACAATTCTGCCGGTACGTGGATTGGCTATTGCCGCACCCTCTGTCGACGGCCTTGACCTATTCATCAAATTCATTGAAGAAGAATTGGCGCCCGCACACTTTAATTTACTTATCCTGCGGGTCGACTGGAACTACGACTACAAAAGCCACCCCGAGTTAAAAGATCCGAACCCGTTAAAGGAAGCGGATGTCAAGCGGATCGTAGCCGCCTGCAAAAAGCATGGTATCGAGATTGCTCCGCAAATTAATTTACTGGGACATCAATCGTGGGCAGAAACCACGTATGCTTTGTTAAAAGTATATCCTGAGTTTGATGAAACGCCCCATGTAGACACTAAAAACTATACAGGATGGCCTAATCCCGACGGATTATACTGTAAAAGCTACTGTCCGTTGCATCCGGGCGTTCATAAGGTTGTCTTCGCTTTAATGGACGAGCTGATGGATGTATTTGAAGCAAAGAAGTTCCATGCCGGAATGGATGAAGTCTTTTATATAGGCGACGATAAATGCCCGCGTTGCAGTGGACGTGACAAAGCGGAATTATTCGCCGGAGAAGTTACAAAGATACACAACCACCTTGCGTTGAACGACCGCAGGTTGATGATCTGGGGCGACCGTTTGATAGACGGTAAGGAAACAGGTATTGGGGCATGGGAAGCCAGCATGAACAATACGTACAGGGCGGTAGATATGATTCCCAAAGATGTTTTTATTTGCGACTGGCATTATGAAAGGCCGGACCAGACAGCCGTCTATTTTGCCATGAAAGGTTTTGACGTGGCAACCTGTCCTTGGAGAACTCCTGATACTGCCATTAAACAATTGAACGATATGATCCGCTTCCGGGAACACTCAACTAAAGAAATGTCCCAGCGTTTCCAGGGAATAATCGCCACGGTATGGTCGGATGCCGACCGTTTCCTCAAATATTATTATGATCCGCAAACATACAAAGAGACGCGGTCGGATGCGATTACGATCAAAAGACTGGCTGACGAATATGCTAAACTGACAAAACAATGAAACGAATCATAGTATTAGTAGCTCTTTTCCTTTTAAACATAGGATCGTCAATGGCGCAGATCGATGAGAAACTAAAGGAAGATATCCGTAATACCGGGTATATTCATCGTCCGTTACCATTAGATTATAGCAAGGCTTTTGAAACATTCGGCATTACAAAGAATGTATTGATGTCGGACATGCTGTGCGATATGGAGCGAATAGATAAATGGTCGCATAAAGGAATCGGATACATCACGCAGACTGCTGAAAGAAGTAAGACAGGCAACCATAGTTTGCGCCTCGTTGCCCCTACCCGGTCACCACAGTTACCTTCCTGGGGGCTGGGCTTGGGAACATGCCTCGCCAGCTTCGATGTAGGCGGTGAAAACTGGGAAAAATACAACCGGATCAAGTTCTATATCTATCCGGACTGTGAAGGAGCCCGCAGTATCTACCTTAATTTATATGTAGAGAACGACGGGGAAATAAAAGTACCGGATAAATACGGACGAGAAGGTTACCACGAAATCAACCTCGTCAACCGTCAATGGAACGAATGCTTTGTTGAAATGACGGAATTGGCGCGTGATAAGGTAACGAAATTATCTTTTGCCATCGAAACGTTCGGCAAAGAACGGACAATGGGTGACTCTCTTATATTTGATGTAGACGCGGTAGAACTGCAGGTTATTGAAAACCCTGAAGTAGTTAGCGGTTGGAAACCGGCTGAAAACCGTATCATTTACTCAACTACCGGTTATCGTCCGGACAGCAAAAAGTCGGCAATCGTACAAGTGGCTAAACACGACGGGACATTCCGCTTGTTGAATTATAAGAATAATCATGTTGTTTATAAAGGAGGTATCCAATCTGTGGAAACACCGATCGGCACGTTCGAAACGATTGACTTTTCTGATTTTGAAGAAGAAGGGGAATATCTGATAAAAGTGGGCGACATCGTAACGCCGTTTCCTTTCTATATAAATAAAGATGTATGGGAAAATTCTGCCTGGCGGATCACAAACTTTATGTTTGTCGAACGTTGCGGATATCCGGTTCCGGGGAAACATGGCGCCTGCCATACCGACCTCAATGGAGAACATAACGGTAAACTATTTGCTGTGAATGGAGGGTGGCACGACGCAGCGGATATGTCGCAGCAAACCTTGCAAACTGGTGAAATCGCTTTTTCATTCTTTGAAATGGCAAACAAAGCCAAAGAGAAAGGAAAGAATGACTTATACCTGAGACTACAGGAGGAAGCGTTATGGGGATTGGATTATATCATGAAAACACGTTTCGGGGATGGTTACCGTGTACAGACATGGGGAACAAACCTCTGGACAGACGGCTTTATCGGTACGTTTGACGACAGTGGGCGCAGGCAGGTGAAAGTACATAACCGGGCGTTTGAGAATTTCCTTTTCTCAGGGATTGAAGCTTATGCCGCCATGTCGATCGATCACGACCAGATGTTGAAGGAGAATCTTCAGAAAATAGCTAAGGAAGACTTTGCATTTGCCGTCGAACGGTTTGATGAATTAGGCTATAAAGAATTAGCCGGAGGCGGTGGAGGTGGCGATCATGCTGCGATGGCTTCACAAAGCCAGTACATGGCAACCATATCGTGGGCGGCCAGTATGCTCTATAAGCTGACCGGAGAGTCTTATTACGCGGATAAAGCCGCCGACGCTATCAAATATACTATCCAATGCCAGCGCACGGAACCGTTAAAGGATAAGAATAAAACCCGCGGATTCTTCTACAGGGATCTGGATAAGAAGTCGATCGTTCACTTTACGCACCAGTCCCGCGATAACCTATTTATGCAGTCACTTATAGCCTTATGCGAAACCCAGCCGAACCATAGTGACTACAAATCATGGGAAAATACCATCAGGCTTCATGCCGAATATCTGAAGAATATCATGCAATACGTGCAACCTTACGGAATGGCGCCAAGCGGAGTATATCATATCGGGGAAGTTAAAGATTCTGCTAACTTCTACGTTGTGCAAGTAGGCATACGAAACGGCGCGGATGCTGACTACAAAGAACAATTGGAGAACGGTTTCAAATTGGATGACGAACATTACCTGCGTGTTTTTCCGGTATGGTTCTCCTTTAAAGGGAACGCCGCTGTGCATCTGGCAACAGGCAAATCAGCCGCATTGTGCGGTAAATTCCTCAAAGATCAGGAATTAATGGATATTGCCGAACAACAACTTTTCTGGATTGTCGGTAAAAATCCGTTCGGACAGTCATTGATCTGGGGAGAAGGAAGCAATTATCCGCAGCAATATACTGCCCTGCCCGGTGAAACCGTTGGCGAAATACCCGTCGGCATGCAGTCCCGTTTCAATGAGGATGCCCCCTACTGGCCGCAATTTAATACGGCTACTTATAAAGAAGTATGGACAACTCCTGCCGGTAAATGGCTTTCTCTGATCTCTGAATTCTAAAGCAGTTGAGTGATTATTATAATTATATTCAGTGACGTACATTATTTTCCGCAATAATGTACGTCAATAATCAAAAACAAGCTAAACATTTCATTTTTAATATTATATAATCACCAATTCCTGATACGTATCTCTATTATTGAAGACGATTGAGAAAAAATTATATTTTAAGGGTATTGAAAAAAGATTGGATGAAATTCTGATATATCTTTACGGTTTGAAATCAGGAAGTATGGATATAAGAAAGACACTGCCCGGAGATATAGACGCTATTATGGATATATACACGTATGCCCGCTCCTTTATGAAAAGCACGGGTAACGGCAATCAATGGATAAACGGTTATCCGTCTAAAGAATTAATTCTGAATGACATATCGGAAGGAAACAGTTATGTATTAACAGATAATTCGGATGAAATAAACGGCACTTTCTATTTTAGAATAGGCGATGACCCTACCTATGCTAAAATCTATAACGGGCAATGGCTAAGTAACGATCCATACGGCGTAGTACACCGCCTAGCCGGATCGGGAAAGATAAAAGGAATTGCTAGTATTTGTTTACAATGGTGTTTCGACCAATGTGGAAACATCCGTGTAGATACTCACCACGATAATCATGTAATGCAAAGTATCCTAAGCAAACTAGGTTATACCGAATGTGGTATTATCTATATTGCAAACGGTACGCAGCGTATTGCTTTCCAGAAACAGGGTTTGTGATTTCCATAAATAGCAATATACGTTGGAAAATAACCATATCATATATCCTTCAGTAGGTTTGTCAGATTACATCAAATACTATTGGATAGTTAATACTGATAACGAACGTCCCGTATCTATTCAGACGATTCCTTCAGGATGCCTGCATGTGGTTTTTCACAGGGATGGTGAAATGTGGTTTTCCGATAACTATAAACAGCCAAAAAGTTTTGTACGGGGGCAATTATCAAAACCGGGAAAACTGGAGTCAAGAGGGAAAATAGATATGATAGCCGTTGTATTCCAGCCTTTAGGAATGAATCCTTTCCTGCGCCATCCTATTGCTGAGCTATATAATCAGTATATAGACATAGATTGTTTGGAGGATAAAGGATTGCGTGATCTGAAAGAGTTAATATCCAGCGAACCTAATGTTTCAGTTTGCATTCGTTTGATTGAATCATTCTTTATAAAAAGATTCGTAAAGAATGATTATAATTACAACAGGATAAATCATTCTATCCAAACAATTAAAAGTAATCCACTGGTTAAAATAGAATCACTTACCGGTGATGCATGTCTGGGATACCGTCATTTTAAACGGATATTTACGGAATATATGGGCATGGGTCCGAAAGAATATTACAGAATTGTCCGTTTCCAAAGGGTATTACATACTTTGCAACATAACCCAGGAATCGGAATAACCCGCCTGGCATGCGATTGCGGATTCTACGATCATTCTCACTTAATAAAAGATTTTAAAACGTTTTCAGGTTATTCGCCAACCCATTATACTGCTTCACGAATGCCTCATTCCACATTATTTTCTAATTATTGCAAACTCAACAGAATAAGAGTTACCGTAAATACTCCGACTTAAAAAGTCAGTTTTTTACAATCACACGTCTGTCCTTTCTTCTATTTTTGTCACAATAAAAAGAAATACTTTTCTTTTGTAGTAATAATATATAAATGAATAATTATGTCGGCTATTGATTTTACACATATAACGGACGGTATCCGTGTGGTTTTAGATAGAGAAGAACCTTTGTTGAGAAATTTACAGGAAGATGCAATTACCCTCAAAAGAAACAGTCAGAACAGGAACATTAAGCAGATACTGGGTCACCTGATAGATTCCGCATCGAATAATCATCAACGAATGGTCAGGTTGCAATACCACCAACAGTTGGATTTTCCGGATTACCGTCAGCATAATGACCTATGGATAACCCTGCAAAATTACGGACATGCCGATTGGCAAGACCTCATTCAGCTATGGAAATATTATAATATCCATATCATTCATATTGTTCAATCTATTGATCCGTTGAAATTAACGAACGTTTGGTACGATTTCGAGGGAACAAAAGTCACCCTGCAAGATATGATCGAAGGCTATCTGGATCATTTGCATTTGCATGTTAAAGAGATCCATGAGTTAGTCGAAAACAATTAGCAATGATTACGATATTATTCTTGTGTCATGCCTATGGCACAAGAATGCCATAAGCGTGGCACAGTTGTGCCAATACGATGTCATAACTGTGCCATTACTATGTCACAAGAAAATACTGACTACCCTATATAAATATCTTTTTTTAAAAGGCGATTCCACTCAGGGTGTTTTTTAATATAGCTTGCCACAAATCCACAAAGGGGTACGAGCTTAATTCCTTCTTGTGAAATATCTTCCAACGTGTCTTTTACCAGCATGGTTCCTATACCCTCTCCGCGAAGCTCCTGTGGTACACGTGTATGTGTCAGGTAAATATCGCCATCCTTCATTCTATATTCAATCTGTGGGCGGTAATCTCCTACGTGATATTCGTACCGTTTTGATTCTTTATTATTGATCAACTTATAATTTTCCATCTTAATTCCTTTTATTATCCGTAAAGATTTAAACAATAAAAATACCAGAAAGTTTTCTATTAAGTACGGATACGTTGGCGCCGACAAAAGGTTGTACATAATTATACATATTTACTATTGTAGGACAAAGTGTTTTCTTCCCGATCATAATGAGCAGATAGGC
>DAMCDT010000116.1:0-10585 GCA_032058265.1 Tannerellaceae bacterium | reverse complement strand
ACTCAAAATACTGGCACTACATGATAAAAACTACGCATTTGTCGGATGAACCTTAAAGATTAACTACTCATTCTAGGCTAAATTAAGTTAGGATGCTTATCTTTGCAGACTCATAAAACCGATTGTAATGAATTAATTGCGTATGAAAGATAAGACAAAGTCACCTGAATATATTTTTGAAAGTAGCTGGGAAGTGTGTAATAAAGTGGGCGGTATTTATACTGTGCTTTCAACTAAAGCACGAACCTTGCAAACATTGTATCCAGATAGAATTATTTTTATCGGTCCTGATATTTGGAGAGACATTAAAGCCCCTGACTTTGCTGAAGACAAAAAGTTATTTGCTGATTGGAAAAAACATGCTAAAACGACCGATAAACTTAAAATAAAAGTAGGTCGTTGGAAAGTTCCGGGAAACCCTCCGGTAGTTCTTGTTGACTTCAAGCCATTTCTGAAAGAGCGGGACAGCCTGTTTTATTATATGTGGGAAGATTTTGGCGTCGAATCTATTGCCGCCTATGGTGATTATGATGAGTCTTGTTTGTTTGCCTATGCTACCGGAAAAGTCATTGAAAGTTTTTGTAAATTCCATAAGCTGGAGGATAAAAATACTGTCGCTTTATTTAATGAATGGATGTTAGGGATGGGTGCGTTATATACGAAAAAAAATCTCCCTTCTGTAGCTACCATTTTCACGACACACGCGACTTCTATCGGTCGTTCGATAGCGGGAAATGATAAGCCTCTTTATTCAAAGCTGGAAACATATAACGGTGATATTATGGCGCGGGAGTTGAATATGGAAGCAAAACACTCAGTGGAAAAACAAACAGCCCATCATGTGGATTGCTTTACAACGGTTAGTGATATTACAGCAATTGAATGTAAACAGTTACTTGAAAAGTCTCCGGATATAGTAACTCCTAACGGATTTGAACGTGATTTCGTTCCGGAAGGTGAGGAATATGATAAAAAAAGGGAAGAGGCGCGTGCTACATTAATTAATGTAGCAGAGAAATTATTAGGCACTTCTATACATCCGAATGCTATTTTATTATCAACTAGTGGACGCTACGAATACCGTAACAAGGGTATTGATGTTTTTATTGAAGCGATGGATATGCTTCATAAATCGGACCTGATCAACCGGGATGTTATTGCTTTTATAATGGTTCCAGCATGGGTACGTGATGCTCGTGCAGACTTAAAAGCAGCCATTGAAGATGGTATTCACACAACTTCTCCTCTGCAGCTTCCTTTCTGTACGCACTGGCTTAACCAGATGGAACAAGATAAAGTTCTTAATTATATCCGCTTTAAAGGCTTTACCAATGAGTCTGACGAGAAAATAAAAATTATATTTGTTCCTTGCTATCTCGATGGTAAGGATGGTATTTTCAACAAGTCTTATTATGATCTGCTGATCGGAATGGATGCGACTATTTACCCATCATATTACGAGCCGTGGGGATATACTCCGTTGGAAAGTATTGCTTTTGGTATACCAACTATTACAACCGACCTGGCAGGCTTTGGCTTATGGGCCCGGACAGAAGGTATTGGCGAAGATATTAAGCAAGGTGTCCGGGTAATTAACCGCACCGATTATAATTATTTTGAGGTAGCCGAAGCAATCAAAGAGGCAATCTTATCATTAAGTAAAGAAAAAAAGGCCGGATTAAAAGCAATTCGAAATCGTTGCTATAAATTAGCTTTTGAAGCGGAATGGGATAAATTTATTAAATATTACCAATCTGCATTCCAAATCGCGTTGGATAATATGTGGAAAAGAAAATGTTAAATATTTCTGGTAGTAAGGCTATTAATTCTATCTTTGATTCGTTTTTCCAGAATAATTCAGAAGAGTAAAACCTATTTTAAACAACATAAAACATTGTAAAATGAAAATCAAGGCTAATAATGCAAATAATCCTATATGGAAAGATGTCTATTCTCATTCTTCACTTCCAAAAGCACTTGCGCCATTGGAAGAAATGGCGACTAATCTGTGGTGGGTGTGGAATCATGAAGGAGCTCAATTATTTGGTAAATTAGACAAAAACCTTTGGAAGAAAACCGAAGGTAATCCGGTTCTTACGCTACAAAGCCTGTCAGTGAAACGTATGGACGAAATATTAGGCGATAAAGACCTAATGAATGAAATGAACGAAGTATATGCTAAATTCAAAGAATATATAAATACCAAACCAGATACTTCCAGACCATCTGTAGCTTACTTTAGTATGGAATATGGTTTGACTAATGTCCTGAAGATATATTCAGGCGGTTTAGGTGTATTAGCAGGTGACTACCTGAAAGAAGCCAGTGACAGTAACATTGACCTGGTAGCTGTAGGTTTCTTGTACAGATACGGCTATTTTACACAGTCTTTGTCAATGGATGGTCAGCAGATTGCTAATTATGAAGCCCAAAACTTCACGACTTTACCATTAGAACAAGTATTGGATTCTAAAGGAGAACCAATGATGCTTGAAGTTCCATATCCCGGAAGGATCGTTTATTCACATATTTGGAAAGTAAATGTCGGACGCGTTCCTTTATATTTAATGGATACGGATATCCCTGAAAATAGCGAATGGGATCGTTCTATAACTCACCAATTATATGGTGGTGACTGGGAAAACCGTATGAAACAGGAATATTTGTTAGGAATTGGCGGTATACTGATGTTGAAGAAACTGGGTATTAAAAAGCAAATATATCATTGCAACGAAGGACATGCCGCATTGATCAATGTTCAACGTTTGGTTGATTATATCCAGGGCGACGGACTTTCATTCAATGAAGCATTGGAAGTTGTTCGTGCCTCTGCATTATATACCGTTCATACGCCTGTTCCGGCAGGGCATGATTATTTTGAAGAAGGTTTATTTGGTAAATATATGGGCGAATATCCTGCTAAACTGGGTATAAGCTGGCAAGACTTTATTGATATGGGACGTGAAAATCCCGGCTCTAATGAAAAGTTCTCCATGAGTGTGTTCGCTCTTCATACCTGCCAGGAAGCAAACGGCGTAAGCTGGTTGCATGGTAAAGTATCTCAAAAGATGTTTGCTCCTGTATGGAAAGGCTATTTCCCCGATGAATTACATGTGAGTTGGGTGACTAATGGTGTTCACATGCCTACCTGGGCAGCAACAGAATGGAAAAAGTTCTATACCAATCATTTTGATAAGAACTTTGTGAATGATCAATCCAACAAAAAGATTTGGGAAGCTATTCAGCGTGTTCCGGATGAAGAAATATGGGATATCCGCAAATTACTCAAGAATAAATTAGTTGATTATATAAAAGTTCGTTTCAGAGACAGTTGGTTGAAGAATCAGGGAGATCCATCACAGGTTGTTTCCATACTTGATAAGATCAATCCCAATGCTTTATTAATTGGTTTCGGACGCCGTTTTGCTACTTACAAACGCGCTCACCTGCTCTTTACTGATCTGAATCGTCTGGCTAAGATCGTAAACAACGAAAAATATCCTATCCAGTTCATCTTTACTGGAAAAGCACACCCTGCTGATGGTGGCGGTCAAGGGTTGATCAAACATATTATTGAAATATCCCGCCGTCCTGAGTTCCTTGGAAAGATTATCTTCCTTGAGAATTATGACATGCGTCTTGCACGCCGCTTAATATCCGGTGTCGATGTATGGCTGAATACGCCTACCCGCCCGTTGGAAGCGTCCGGAACTTCCGGTGAGAAAGCTGAAATGAACGGCGTATTAAATTTCTCAGTTTTAGATGGATGGTGGTACGAAGGCTACAAAGAAGGTGCAGGTTGGGCATTGACAGATAAGCGTACATACGAAAACCAGGAATATCAGGATCAATTAGATGCTGCTACAATTTATCATATCCTCGAAAACGAGATTATTCCTCTTTATTATGCAAAGAATAGCAAAGGATTCTCACCTGATTGGATTCAATATATTAAGAATTCAATATCAGAAATAGCGCCTGATTATACCATGAAGCGTATGCTTGATGATTATATTGATCGTTTCTATAATAAACTGGCAACCCGTTCGGCTCACCTGAAAGACCATGGATATGCAAAAGCGAAAGAAATTGCAGCATGGAAAGAAGAAGTCGCCGAGCATTGGGATAGCTTTGAGGTAGAATCGTTCCATGTAGATAAAGACTGGTCGTCAACGGCTCCGTTGGTCGGACAAGAATTTACCTATAATGTTGTGATTGACCGGAAAGATCTCAAAGGCATGTTAGGAATCGATATGGTAGTATCTAAAGAAAATCCTGAAACAAAAGAATTAGAATTGCTCACATCATATCCTTTTGAACTAAAGAAGGAAGAAGGATCAAAGTTATATTTCGAATTGAAAGTAGCATCGACTGAAGCAGGTGTACATAAGATAGGTTTCCGTGTTTACCCACTAAACAAAGAACTACCTCATCGCATGGACTTTGCTTATGTACGCTGGATATCTATGTGATAATTATATATTGACATATTCTAAAATGAGGCTTTTTCAAATTTATTGGGGATAGCCTCATTTTAAATATATTTTATCCACTTTTTATTCTGAATTATTAACAATCAACCCCGTCATTTTCCTTTTCAGGATTTCTTTTCCTTGTTTGGCAATACCCAGTATCTCTTTGCGGGCATTTCTAATTCCGTATCGCCGGGCAGTCCGTTTGTTGAAGCCTTTACTTCCTTTAGTTATATAGTATTTGGTGATATAGCCGATGCGTAAGGTCATAAGTGCGGAAATTGTTCCGTCCAGAAATGAATTGATTACAAAGGCTGGTACTTTGATATTTTCTGTCATAATGGTCAGGTCGATATCTTCAAGCATATCATCGGATAAGGAGGTTAAGATAGCTGAGGCAAGTACATTATAATATATCCAGACCAATTGTTTATAGGTTGGGCGAAAACCAGAGCAGTAAACCACTTTCTTAACCAACCGGAAGTTGATAACTAATAAACTGATGAAATCTAATTTGCCGTTTTGCGACAGGCCGGTTATGACAAAAGCTGTCAATGCTTCTGTGTGTATCTGTTCGTTTAAGAGTTTAAAACGGGTTTCCAGTTCGGAAGATATCTTTTTGATGGTGAGATCCTTTTCTCCGTAGTTTCTTTGTAAATAGTCTTTTAGTTCGTCATGGTGGTCTTTTCTTTTACTTGAGTCAGGAATATATCCATTGTTTTTGGCAAGTGTCATCCCGAAATTGAATAATTCTTTATCAGATAGTTCTTTTACCTGTTCTTCATTTAAAGCAGGCATTTCCGGAGAAGAAAATACCCGTAAAAACGGTATTATCAAAAAGAAGAAGACGAGCAACCCTATGATTGCATAAAACAGGTAATCGGCATAGGGAAATACAGTTGCCAGTTTATCTCCTATAATAATGATGTTTCCCAATAACAGAATGCCGCTGATAACTAAAATGACTATTAAGGCAAGTATAAGATTATTTTTCATTATTGGTAAAAGTTAGAATTAATAGTATCAAAAAGGCCTTTTATCTCATTCAGTTTACTTTCCATATTACTTAACTGATTTGTTTCATCATTTATATTATCCATTGTTTTGTCGTATTCCGGAATAACTTCTTGCTTACGCTGATTAATATATTTGATAACTTCATCCGTAAACATTTGATGTGCTTTACTGAACTCCTCCATATAAAACCTGCTCATTTCAGGAATAACGGTTAACTGTAGTTTACCGGAATGTTTCGTATCGTGCTCAGAATATCCGATAAACATGGCTTTTCTACCGTTGATAATAGCGCAAACATCTTTTCTGTTTCTCCCTCCCGGACGGAAAACTTTATTTATCTTTTTGCTTTCACCATCAAAACTGAAATCAAAGACATTATTAATTGAAACCGTCGGCAGAAAGAATATGGGTATTTGGTTTTGCTGCATGAAATTGATAAGTTCTGAATACCATTCATTATAAGCCATTTTCATCTTATCATTAAATTTCATGTTGAGGTTATTCTTAAACTCTTCCGATTCCAAATAATGCTTGACGGCCTGAGTCGATTCAGCGGCAAATTCATCGATCTGTTTACGCGTTTGATTGGTTCTCTCTCCGCTGTTCATTACATTCCGGGTACGGATAGCAGCCATGCTATCTATTTCACGTTCCCAATCAGCCCGTTTATTTTCAAACAGGTTTTTGATTGAGGCTTCGATATCACCTTTTTTTATCTCAATAGCCTTAAACCGTTGAATGAAATCTTCCAGTTTATTATTCATCCATTGCTCCTGATCCTTTCTTTCCAGAAGCATTCTTTTACGCTCATCCAATAAAGTCTGGAGACCATTTATCGCATTCAGTATCTTGAAAATACAATTCTTTTCATGTATCTGGTTTCGTTTGTCTTTGATCGTATTAAATAATTCAGATTCAATAGCTGAAAACTTATCTTTTTCCGTTTGCAGATCATCAATATATGGATAAGTCTCTGCGTCTGTCACCTTACCTAAATTAATAGGATAAGCATTTAATATGGAAAACTTCCTGTCTTTAATGGTTTTAACGGCAAAATCAATTTGTTCGTTGATTTGTTTTTCTTTTTCTTTTTCTGGTCTCCAATATGAAGCATCAAATACATTATGTATTAAAGATACCGGAACTTCACCGTTCTTTTCGATCAACAAGTCTAGAAACTCCTTAGAAATCTTATTTACTGCAGAATTAGAGCTTTGAACAAAGATAATAAAGTCGGCATGTTCTGCTATCTCTTTATAGATCGGATCATCAAAGTTTGCATATCCTCCATCAAGGCCCGGCATATCAATAATAATTGTTTCTCCATTTATCAGATTTCCTCCCGGAGTTGTAATATTGGTAATCAGTGTATTATCAAGTCTGATGTTCTCTTCGTTCATATTCAGCCTTACATATAAATCCAGGTTATGGGTGTTGAGGTCGTACACCTTACATTCGGAATTTTCATCTGTTTCCGCTTTATCACTAATCCCTCGTATATAATCAATGATTGTATTAAAAGCTTCAACTTTATTTCTACCCTGTTTTAATGTGTATTGGTATATTTTCTTTTCATTATCTTTTGAAATGATTGAGGGACGTACAGTACATTCAAGGAAATGGGTAGGACTTACATATTCATGGGCAAATAAGTTTACTAATGTTGATTTACCTGATTTTACGGCGCCTACAACCAATACGAGAAACTGCGTACTGTCAAACTCTTTATAACCTGTTTGCAGTCTTTTGATACTATTCCTTATTTGCTCGTCACGTTGAACAGGTAAGTATGTCTCAACGAATTTCCTAACTTTTTCCTTTCCCGAATTGATTAATTCTTCCTTCATATACGGTCTTTGCTTTTCAATAAGAATCAAAGATAAGTAGTTTTTGTTGCAAGATGGATGATATTTGTTTTTTTCAGGATAAACTTCTACGGTATATAGTCTTTTATGCTTATACCATCGTATTGGCACAGTTGTGCCAACATGAAGGCACATTAATGCCACCGGCATGGCATTCTTGTGCCAATGCGATGGCACAAGTTTGTTTAGAGGCTAAGGATTTTATCAAACCGCTTAGAGAGGTCTTTCAAGTCTTCTAACGTTTTGGAACTCCCTTGTTCAGTAGTTAACCAGCTTCCTTTATAGTGTTTGCGGGCCTGGTCGATTACGTTTTTCCAGTCTACGTCTCCCTCGGTCAGTTTGGGGCTAAAGCCTTCCCAACGTCCTTTAATGTCCGCTATTTCTTTACTAAACTCCTTTATATGTATACGTTTGATACGATCGCCTAATGAGCTGATCCATTGCTCGGGCTATCCATAGACAAGAATATTACCGCAATCAAAGTAAAAGCCTACATAATTGCTGTTAAACTGGTCGATATACATATTTTCTTCGATGGGACTTAATAAGAAATTATTCCATACGTTTTCAATACAGATCTTCACTTTTAGCTATTAAACATTAGGTGGTGTTTCCGCCAAAGGAATTGTTTCTGATATTCCCGGTACAGGTCCGAACTGATATGTTTCCGGCCCTAATTTCATATTGGAGGCAATAATTTGATCCCAAGTTATGAATTTACCTGTATAAGCAGATTCCCGTCCCATAATAGCCATTAAAGTAGACTGAACATGTTGTTCGGTATCGTTGAGAGGCTTATTTGTGCGGATAGCTGTAACTAAACGGATCAATTCCTGAACATACGGATCGGGTACTGCCATGGATTGGTCGGCATCTTCCGGTTTGGGATGGGGATATTGCCAGGCAATGGAACCATCCAGGTTGAAAATCGTATCAAAACAGTTCGTATATCCTTTCGTTCCGTAAACCATTACACTATGATTGTAATCGCATCCGGCTATCTGGCGTGATGTACAATGTGCCCGGTGTCCGTTATCATAAATATATTCAATACTGAATAAGTCGTACATATCTCCTGTCACACGGCGTTGGCGTCCCCCAATAGCTTCTGCCCTGACAGGTTTTTTATCACCCATAAACCACGACATCATATCAATTTCGTGAATAAACTGCTCAACCACTAAGTCTCCTGATGTCCAACAGAAATTCACCCAATTACGTAGCATATACTCCATGTCATTCCACTCCTGACGACGTTGTACATACCAAAGAGCGCCACCGAGGCGGGAAACGTGTGCTGATACCAACTCGCCGATAGCACCACCCGCTACACGGCGATATGTTTCAATACAATCTTTTTGCGAACGGCGAATAGTTCCACTGATAACTGATAAGCCCTTTTGGGAAGCCCGTTTACCGATAACCAGCATTTGTTTTGCACCTACAGGGTCTACAGCACATGGTTTTTCAATAAAGCAATGTTTTCCTTTTTCAACGGCGTATTCAAAATGTGATGGGCGGAATACCGGTGGTGTGCAAAGCAATACAACATCTACACCCGAATCGATGACCTTTTGGTATGCATCAAATCCAATAAAGCAATTGTCGTTTGTAATTTCCTGCCCCTTATTCTTTAGTGTTTTACGGCATTCGTCCAGTTTGTCCTGGAAGACATCACCAATAGCCGTTACCTGTAATCCGTTACCAGCATCGATAAAATTAACCGCTGCTCCGGTACCTCTTCCGCCGCAACCAACCAGTCCTGCTTTTAAAGATTTTCCTTCAGGAGATGTTTTAAGGATTTCCGGTACTTCCACATTTTTTAGTTTTTCTTCTTTTGAAGCTCCGGAACAACTGATAATAAAAGATGGGATTGATAGAGCGCCAATCGTACCTGCAGCAGAATTTTTGAAAAAGTTTCTTCGATTTAGTTTCTTTCTGTTATTCATAATTACTATTAAATTTTAGGATAACAACATATTTACTAAATAAAACAAATATAGATTTAAATAACTGAAAGTTGATGAATACCACATGCTTTATGAATTTAATATTAAGCCTCTTTAAATTTCATTCAATACCTCCCATATACATTGCCAATACCATCTATCACCTTCCACTCCTAAAACTTTTCCCAGACAGGGTTTGAAAGCCATCGTGGAAGGTGATAGATGTATTTTCAAACATGACAGTGTGGAAGCCTTTTAGTTTTTTATCTATTTTGTTTTGTATTCCATAAAATGCTATTTTGAAATGACAAAATAAATATTATTATTGCTATCTCTGTGTTGCAATTGATGGATTTTTGTTATTTTTGCCGTGCATAATGACAATTATCGTGGAAACATTCTATCGAACACATAACTACTTGCTTGAACACACCTATTCTCCTGTCAGGAGGCTTCTAATGGATGAAATAAATTGGAATGACCGGCTTATTGGTATCAAAGGATCAAGAGGCGTTGGGAAAACAACTTTCTTATTAGAATATGCGCGTGAGTTTTTTGGCAAGGACAACAGGGAATGCCTGTATATTAACCTGAACCATTTTTATTTCACGGAGCATTCTATTATTGATTTTGCCGGAGAGTTCAGAGCTAAAGGAGGTAAGGTGCTTCTATTAGACCAGGTATTCAAATATCCGGATTGGTCGCGTGAGTTACGTTATTGTTATGATAACTATGCTGACTTACGGATTGTATTTTCCGGTTCGTCTGTTATGCGGTTGAAAGAAGAGAATCCGGACTTGTCAGGCCGGGTTATATCCTATAACCTACGTGGTTTTTCATTCAGAGAGTTTATTAATCTGATGGCTAATACATCTTTTCCGGTATATTCTTTGGAGGAGATCATTGCTGACCATACCATCATCGCCGAATCAATATGCTCGAAGATTAAGCCGATGGCTTTCTTTCAGGATTATATTCATCATGGTTATTATCCGTTTTTTCTGGAAAAAAGGAATTTTTCGGAAAACTTATTGAAGACCATGAATATGATGCTGGAAGTAGACGTACTATATATAAAACAAATAGAACAAAGTTACTTGCCAAAGCTCAGGAAATTATTATATTTGTTGGCTACCAGTGCCCCTTGTGCACCTAATGTCAGCCAATTAAGTAAAGATATAGAAACCAGCCGGGCTACAGTAATGAATTATATAAAATACCTGACTGATGCCAGGCTAACAAATATGCTTTATACGGAGGGAGAAAGTTTTCCTAAAAAACC
>DAMCDT010000115.1:0-10675 GCA_032058265.1 Tannerellaceae bacterium | reverse complement strand
TTATTTAAAAGTAGCATCTTTCAATGTTTAGTATTTATACTCCTTCAATACACATTCATCGGATGTCAGGAGGAGAATAAAGAAGAACCGAAAAAACCAATTGAAGTTCCTAAAGTTCCTGAACAAGTGAAGCCTGATTATCGGATAGATTTCAGATATCTTGAACTTGAAGAAATTCAAAGTATCATGTATGATAGCGGACACTGGGAATTAATAACTGAAGAAACAATTGATTCTGGTATACGTGATGTTAAAGGTATTTTCTATCAATATTCACCAAATGAAGTAAATATTATTAAACCGGAAGCTTCTTATATTAATCCTATAAAACAATGGGAAAAGAATGAGTTTGGCAGTCAAGTTGTATGGCAAATAAATAGTTCATATCCCATAGATCCGGATGGGCCATTAGATACGGTTTGGCTTAGATATCTTGATCATGATACACTTTGTTTTACATCTACGGAACAACCTCCGCGGTTTACCTGGAGGGCAAAAAAAGTAGATGATTATTTTGATTTTCATTTTGAATTATCAGAAAATCAAATGAATCGCTATTTGCTTAATAATCTTGAATGCCAGTGGATAGATTTGGATGGTCATGTAGATAGTATAATAGGAAAATGGAAGCTGGTTCTGGAAATTATAGGAACAGATATTATTGATTATTCATGCAATGATATTCTTTATGATTTTCAGAAAAACAATAAGCTAAAAATAATGAACAAATCTGAGTTCAAAGAGGAAATTTACTATTCTTATTCCAATTATCCATTACATTCTTTGACTTTTGATCCTAAACCCAACTTGTTTATGGGATCAGATAATATTTATTGTGAAGTGTTGAAAAGAAGAATGATAATGTATGGTAAAGAAACAAAAATATTTATAAGATATGCCAACTATGAAAAGAAGTAAATTTTTATTTTTATTTATTGTCCTTACTATTCATACAATTACAGGACAAAATATTGCTTTATATTCTGAAATACAGAATATGAAAAACTCAAATCAAGAATTTGCAAATATATCTTCTCTATTTATTGAAGCAGTAAAAGAAACAACAATATTGAATTATTTTGCAGATTCTGATGAAGTTTATTTTTTTGATTATCTACCGGATAATATGAAAAGATTAAGTAAGACTATCAGTTTAAACTTATCTATTAGAAATAAAAAGATTGTTTTAGAATTAATGGAAGTGCCTTCATCCTTTTATAATTATAAAATTAAAACATCCAGTGGTAAAGAATATCTTGCTAATGCTGATTTCAAGCACTATAGAGGAATAGTAAAAGATAATCCCAATAGTTTGGTTACAATTTCTTTTTTTGAGAATGAAGTAAAAGGATTAATTGCCACAAATCAAGGAAATTTTAATTTAGTACATGATAAGCATTCTAATAAACATATTTTATACAATGATAAGAACCTCATAGATAAAAGAGAATTCGAATGTGCAACAAATACTGATTTGTATCCGATACAGAATCCGGGAATAGTATTTGACGATACTCTGAGGTCTATATCTCCTGAGTCTAAATACGTAAAATTATATTTTGAAACGGAATATGACATTTATCAGCAAAGAGGAAGTGTTTCTGCTGTTGAAAGATATGTGACAAGTTTGTATAATCAGGTAGCAACACTCTACCAGAATGAGGGTATATTAACTATTCTTTCAGAAATAAAAATATGGAATACCGAAGATCCGTTTACAACAAATAATCAATATGATCTTTTAGACCAATTTAGCAGCAGCAGGAATTCTTTTAATGGAGATGTTGCAGTTTTATTAACTTTCAGAAGTGATAATAACAATAGCAGAGGAGGATTAGCTTTTGTGGATGGACTTTGTCGTAATTTATGTTATGCAATTGGTATGTTATATAATGAAGACGCACAATCCGTGCCTAATTTTAGTAGGCCTGTTTATCTTGTTACTCATGAAATAGGGCATGTATTAGGATCTTATCATACCCATGATTGCAAATGGAATGGTAATGATACTGCTATTGACGGATGTGAACGTAAAAATATTCGATGTCCTGATCCGGGAATGCCATCACAAGGAGGAACCATTATGAGTTATTGTCATCTTGAAGGTAGACCAGGAGTTAATTTTAATCTTGGTTTTGGACCTCAACCAGGTAATTTGATCAGGAATAAAGTAAATAATGCTTCTTGTTTAGAGAGGATAGAAATTAAAGGACCAAATAATATTCTTTGTTCTGGAGCAACGTTCTCTTTTCCTTTACCTACTTCGTGGACTGTAACTAATGGATTGCAAATTTTGAATGGACAAAGTAGTAATAGTATATCTGTTCGACCGATATTGGGTTCATCCGGAAGTGGGAGAATAACCGTTACCTATAATTCTCAAACAATTACAAAAGATGTTTCTGTAGGAACTTTAGTTCCCGTTGCAAACCTTGTAGGATCAGATATTACTTCAGTAGGCATCAGCACTTATTTCTATGTTTTATCTCCATCCAATGAAACTAATTATGAATGGACGGTTTCCGGCCCTGGTAATGCAGAAATAAATCAAAATCATGATAAAAGTTATATTACTTTTAATACTCCCGGAAATTATAGTGTCGGATGTCGTGCAATAAGTCAATGTACTAACTTAAAGCAAAACAATTTTGCGGAAATGAATGTAATTGTAATGCCTTCGGGTTATTCTTCAGTTTCTCCTAATCCTGTAAGTGATATTCTTTATATTGATTTGAATCGAGATAAAAAAATAACAGGAGAAGACAAATCTTTTTCAAATGAAACAATAGAATATAATATCCGTATGTATGATATATTCGGTACTTTGCATAAAACATTGAAAACAAAAGAAAAGCAGGTGGTTTTAAATGTGTCTGGTTTACCAAATGGGAATTACTTACTTCATATATATGAATCTGATAATGTAGAGCCACAAATTCATAAAGTAATAATAAAACATTAAGACAAAATAAGAAAAGAGAAAAGGAAATGTAATATTTCCTTTTTTTTATGTTTCTTTGCACCCTGAATATCAAGGGGTGCTTGTTGCTGTTTATATAAAATAGTTTTACAGGCTGAGATTATACCCATATAACCTGATGCGGATAATACCGACGAAGGGAAGATGAATAAATTGCGGCCGCATTTTATTTGGTATATTTCTTCTAAAAAAACACTCCTATCCTATTCAACTTTTAACATGTGTAACAAGTAAATTGACTAAGGATGAAAAGTGTACTTATCGTTTTGGCAACTATATGTATTTCAGTTGCCGCCTATGGAGAAGGATCGCCGGTTGATTCTTTTAAAATTGCAAAAGATGTTTCATTAGATGAAGTAGTAATTACCGCAACTAAAGCGGTGAAAGGAACTCCTGTGGCTTATAGTGATATATCCAAGGATGAATTAAGTAAGCGTAATGATGGACAGGGAATCCCCTATCTGATATCCCAAACCCCTTCAGTGATCATGACTTCCGATGCCGGTACGGGTATTGGTTATTCTGGTTTTCGTATAAGAGGAACAGATGCTAACCGTATCAATATTACTGTTAATGGCGTTCCGGTAAATGATGCTGAATCACATACCTTATTTTGGGTAAATATGCCAGACTTTGCGTCATCTGTAGAGAATATACAGATACAGCGAGGGGCAGGTACATCAACCAACGGGGCAGCCTCTTTTGGCGCGACCGTAGCCATGCAAACAGAAAATCCGTCAATGAAGCCACATGGTGAATATTCTATTTCAGCAGGATCATTCGGAACGGTAAAGCATACAGTAAAAGGAGGAACCGGATTATTGTATGACCATTTCGTTTTCGATGCGCGGTATTCTAATATCCGTAGCGATGGTTTTATTGACCGTGCATCTGCTAAAATGAGTTCTTATTTTGTTTCGGCCGCCTGGTACGGTGATAATACATTATTGAAATTCCAGACATTTGGAAGTTCCGAAACTACATATCAGGCGTGGAATGGTGTTCCTTCCTATTTATTGGAGGAAGGAAACCGTATTTACAACTCATGCGGGGAATATAAGGAAAACGGAGAAGTCAAATATTATGATAACCAAACCGACAATTACTGGCAACAACATTATCACCTGATAGGAAGCCAACGTTTAGGTGATTACTGGAATATGAACCTTACGCTTCATTATACGCCGGGGGAAGGATATTATGAAGACTATCGTTATAATAAGGAATATGCCGAGTATAAACTTCCTAATTATATCGATCCGGAAGGTAATGATGTGAAGAAATCAGACTTTATTCGTCGTAAATGGTTAGACAGTGATTTTTATGGAGCTGTGTACAGTGCTAATTACCGTAATGAAAAGTTACAGTTTACGTTTGGAGCTGCTATTAATAATTATGTATGTGATCATTTCGGACGGATCATTTGGGCCAAGTCTGCAAACTATTTTCCTGAACCCGATTACGAATATTACCGTAATAAAGGAGAAAAGCTGGATTATAGTACATATATTAAAGGTAACTGGTTGTTTCTTCCGAACCTGAATGGATATATTGATCTGCAATATCGGGGAATAGATTACTCTATCAAAGGTAGTGATGACAAGGCGGGAGATAATGTTTATGTCAAGAAGAACTGGGACTTCTTTAATCCTAAGGTAGGATTAAATTATCAAAAGGATAAACATAATGCCTTTATCTCGTTTTCAGTAGCTAACCGCGAACCTAACCGCGATAATTTCACAGAATCAGGTGTAAATGAACGTCCAACGCATGAAACATTATATGATTATGAAGCAGGGTATAGTTTTACTCATCCTCGCTTTAATATAGGCTTAAACCTTTATTTTATGGACTACAACAATCAGTTGATACTGACAGGTAAGATAAGTGAGATCGGCGAAGCGCTAACATCTAATATAAAAGACAGTTACCGGATGGGTATTGAACTTACAGGAGGTGTCGTAATCACTGATTGGTTGCGATGGAATTGTAATCTTACATTGAGCCAGAATAAAATTAAAAACTTCGTTGAGAGTATTGAGAACCTTGATGCAGACTGGGAGCCGGTTGCAGGAAAAGAGGTAATTGAGAATAAATTAGGAACAACAAACATAGCCTTCTCTCCAAATGTTATTTGCAATAGTATGTTTGATTTTTCCTGGAAAGGATTTTCTGCTGCATTAAATTCGCAATATGTAAGTCGTCAGTATCTTGATAATACTTCTTCAAAATCACGGTCGATAGATCCTTATTTTGTTACCAACTTTCGGGTAGGTTATACTTTTACACCTTCGTTTATGAAAGAAATCAGTTTGGATGTTTCAGTAAATAATCTTTTCAATGAAAAGTATGAGACGAATGGTTGGGTTTATTCAGCTATGGTAGATGGTGAACGTAATATCGAAGATGGCCTGTTCACTCAGGCAGGTACAAATGTAATGGCGAGGGTAACATTGAAGTTTTAATTATGTTAGAATACTTTGGTGTGATAACCGGTTTACTTTATATGTTGCTCGAAGTAAAGCAACACCGAACTATGTGGATTGTAGGATTTGTGACCTCTCTGGTATACGTTCTTGTTTTCTTTTTTGCGAAAATATATGCTGATATGGGGTTGCAGTTATATTATGTTGTGATCAGCGTTTATGGTTTCTGGTTATGGAACCGTACAACAAATAAACCTGTAGAAGAAGCCTCTCCTTCGGGAGAGGTTATTCTCTATAGACATATTACAATATTATTGATAATTGTAGTAATAATTGCTATAGTGGTTGTTTATTTTGCCATTTATTATATACTGGCAAACTTCACTGATTCCCCTGTTCCTATAGGAGATGCTTTTACAACTTCTGTAGGTATTGTCGCTACCTGGATGCTTGCCCGCCGTATTGTAGAGCATTGGTATTTCTGGATTATAGCTAATATCGTCTCAATATATATTTACTACCTGCGTGACCTTTATCCAACAATGTTTCTTTATCTTTGTTATACCATATTATCCATAGTTGGATTATATCTGTGGTTAAAGAATGGAAAAGAAACAGATGATAATGCCTTATAATTGTGTTATTGTTGCTAACGGAAGTTTTCCTGTGACACATTTACCTTTGCAGATGTTAAAGAGCGCCTCTGCAATTATCGCTTGTGATGGGGCGGTAGAAAGTCTTTATCAAATGAATATTGTGCCAAACGCAATTGTTGGTGATTTGGATAGCATACCGGAATTTTTACAAAAACTTTATGCAGACCGCATTTATACAGATAAAGACCAGGAAACGAACGACCTGACTAAAGCCGTTCAATATGCTTATAAAACTGGTGAAAAGGAAGTTTTGATCTTAGGTGCTACCGGACTTCGTGAAGATCATACATTGGGTAATATCTCTCTACTTACAGATTATATGACATTATTTAACAGAGTAGAAATACTTACTGATTACGGACTTTTTACACCGATTCATCAAACTACAACCTTAAAAAGTAAACCCGGACAGCAAATATCAATTTTTGTTTTGTCTTCCGAAACGGCTATTACAACTGAAGGATTGCTTTATCCTATTCAAAATCGCATCCTGACTTCCTGGTGGCAAGGAACACTCAACGAAGCACTCGAAGATTGCTTCACTATACGGTTTTTTGGAAAAAAAAAGGTGATTATATATAGATTACTAAACAAAACTATTACTCCTTATGGATCATCTTCTTTGTCATCCCACTAGAATTACAGAGCTGTTTTAAATTGTAAATATCTATATTGCAAAATGCCACTTTTTAGTATTTTATTGTAGTTGTAATTTCTCAAAATAAAAGATAAGGTTTTAGCCTTTCTTTATCCTGTTCTGAAAATTCTTCCATTAATTGAAGATTTTCCCAACCGGTAAGTTTTCCTTTCTGGATACATAAACGACAGATGGCCAGGGCTTGCCTGTAATTTAGATAAGGATGTTTTACTATAGAATCCAGAGGTAAATAATTAACGGGTAATTTAGCTATTAATTGTCTATCGACATGGAACCAATTTTTTAAAGATTGATACCGTTCTTCATCCATTCCATACACTTCTTTCAGTTGATCGATCTTATAAAAACCACCTAGTAGTTCCCTGTATTTCACAATCCGACGGGCATAAACGCTGCCAATTCCCGGCACTTTTTTGAGGGTAGTCGTATCAGCGGTATTTAATTCGACAATAGTTCCGATAGTGAACTTCTCCGATTTTTTATAAGGTGTATAGGTTTTACGGTTGGTTTTATTGGTATTCTTTTTTGATTTCTCCGTCTTATTTATATCATCTGTTTTATTGGGAATGTTTATAGTAGTGTCAATAGCTATTGGTTTAGGAGCATTCTCAGGATGAATAATATATTTTGCTTCCAAGGGTACTGTATCTTTATTGTGATCATATACAAGCAAAAGTATTCCTGCTATCGTTATAAGACATAATAATAAAGTTAATGCTCTTCTTTCTCCCTTAGAGAAATATAATAAATCACGCCAGTTCATAAGTTAAGGTTTTATTATAAAAATTTTATAGTAGTAAAATATATACAAGTTCAAGGTCGCTAAAATAAACTGCCAATCCATTTAATGATGCCTAATTCATGAAGGAATATTAATCCGATGGCAATCGGAGCCAGATATTTCATAAAGAAAGAATAAATATTGAAAAGACGGAAAGTAATAGTTCCGTTATTTGTTAATTCTGCCTTTAGTATTTTTTTATCTACTCTACGCCCTACAAAGATACATATCAGCATTCCACCGAATGGTAACATGATCTTTGCTGTTACAAAATCAAGGAAATTAAAGAAAGTCATACCAAATAATGTATATTCTTTCCAAATTCCTATGGAAAGCGAACTTATTACACCTAATATCAGAACACCACAGGAAACCAACGAAGCGGCTTTCTTACGAGACATTTTATGTTCTTCCAAAACGTAGGCAGTTGCTACTTCATGAAGTGATATCGTTGAAGTTAGTGCAGCCACAGCCAATAAAATAAAAAAAATAAAAGACCATAAACTACCAAAGGGTAATTGTTCAAACACATTAGGAAGTGTTATAAAGACCAGTTTGGCTCCTTCTGTAGGCTCAATACCAAAACTGAATACTGCGGGAAAAATCATAATTCCCGCAAGCAAAGCAACTAACGTATCTAATATTGAAACCTCAAAGGCAGTTCGCTGCAAATTTGTCTCTTTGGAAAAATAAGATGAGTAAGTTATCAGGCAGCCCATTCCAATACTAAGTGAGAAAAAAGCCTGTCCCATAGCACTCAAAATCGTAGTCGATGTCAGTTTGCTAAAATCCGGATTAAAAAGGAAAGAAAGCCCTTTACTCGCATCTGGTAACGTAATAGAGCGAATACATAATAGAAGCAGGATCAAAAAGAGCAAAGGCATCATGATTTTAGAAGCTCTTTCAATCCCCTTTTTTACCCCTGATACAATAATAAAATGTGTTAGACCAACAAAGGCAACTGTCCATATAATGGGCCGGTAAATACTTTCAGAGAACCCGGCAAAATCATCAGCAAACTGGGAGGTTGTTTTACCATTCAACGAACCGGTTGCTGCCTGGGTAATATATTCCAATGTCCATCCTGCCACCACTGAATAAAAACCTAATATTAAGAATGCTGCCATTACTCCGTTATAACCAATAATATTCCATTTTGAATTAGGAGCGAGCGTTTTAAAAGCACCCGCCGCATTCCGGTGTGTATGGCGACCTATAAAAAACTCTGTAAGCATAACCGGAAGCCCTAAAGCAATTATACAGATTACATAAATAAGTAAGAATGCTGCTCCGCCATTCTCACCCAGCATATAGGGGAAACGCCATATATTGCCTAATCCGACGGCAGAACCAACGGTTGCCATAATAACACCCAATTTACTTCCAAAGGTTGTTCTTTTTTCGTCTCTCATAACAAAATAATCTTATTCAAGCACAATGCCATCTTTTATATGAATAACCCGGTCGGTATGCTTTGCCAATAGTTCATCGTGTGTAACAATAACAAAGGTTTGTTTCATTTTATCACGAAGTTCAAAGAATAGCGCATGTAATTCTTCTTTGTTCTTGGTATCCAAACTACCCGAAGGTTCGTCAGCTAAAATAACAGCCGGATTATTTATTAATGCTCTGGCTACTGCAACACGTTGCTTTTCTCCTCCGGATAATTCGGCCGGCTTATGAGACATACGATCAGCCAGATTCATAAAATCCAATAAATCTTTTGCTTTTTTTTCAGCAATATGTGCAGTCTCACGTCCAATTAAAGCTGGTATCATAATATTTTCTAACGCAGTAAATTCCGGTAGTAATTGGTGGAATTGAAAAACAAATCCGATATTCTTATTCCGGAAAGCTGCCAATTCTTTATCATTTAACCGGCCTGTTTCTGTTTGATTAATGATTAATTGGCCACTATCAGGGGAATCAAGTGTTCCGATAATTTGGAGCAGCGTTGTTTTACCGGCTCCACTCGGACCTACTATTGCTACGATCTCGCTCTTTTGAATACTGAGGTTAATTCCCTTTAATACTTGCAATGCTCCGAAGCTTTTCGTGATTCCTTTGGTTTGTATCATTATCTTTTAAATATTTTGTATCACATAAGACGCAAGGAAACATCCGAATATCGCGGGCATATAGGATACTGTTCCTGTGATAGTCCGTTTGCATTCCAGGTTTTCAACTTCAAGAATAGCATCGGCATAAGGAATTTCCATAGAGAAAACAGTGGGAATTCCACGATTAATCCCTTTGTGACGTAAACGCTTGCGGACAGCTTTTGCCAAACCGCAGTTCATAGTTTTGGAGATATCAGCTATTCTTACCAGGGAAGGATCCGTTTTTGCTCCTGCTCCCATAGAAGATATAATGGGTATTTGTTGTTTTAAAGCATGATATAGCAAAAATACTTTCGGACTTAAAGAGTCAATAGCATCTATTATAAAATCAAAACATGCTGAAGCTAAAATTTCTTCCGTTCGCTCATCTCTAATAAATTCATTGATTATTGTTAATTGCAGTTCCGGATTAATATCTAAAAGACGTTCACCGATTACTTCAGCCTTATGTTTTCCGATTGTTGAATGTAAAGCTGGTAACTGTCTGTTAATATTGGATTTATTGACAGTATCGGCATCAACAATTGTCATCTTTCCAATTCCTGCCCGGCAAACCAGTTCTGCGGCATAAGCGCCAACTCCTCCTAAACCAACAACTAAAACATGGCACTTTGCAAGATACTTCATCTGTTCATTGCCTAATAATAATTCAGTCCGTGTATTCCAGGGAAAGTTCATATTATGAATGAATTATTGATTAATGAACATTTTTGTACCAGTTTAATTTCTTATACCACTCATTTAATTCTGTAAGGTTTTCCTGCAAAGGGTATACCGATAGGCCCGAATAATGATTAACTACATAATCCCCACCTCTTGTACAATATATTTTTTCAGTTGTATGTTTATTGGTTACTGCTTTATTTAGAATTGTCTTAAAACGTTCAAACTGTTCGGTAGTAGCCAAATGACTTATCATATCTTCAAAGTCAACTAATTTTGAAGGTGAACTAGGGAGAAAAGATAATGTTTGGAGAGTTGAAATGTCAAGAGAAAATATAGCCTCTTCTCCTGCGCTTCTTATTATTTCGCTTGTAATAGAAGCTAGTTCATC
>DAMCDT010000114.1:0-10677 GCA_032058265.1 Tannerellaceae bacterium | reverse complement strand
TCACTTAAACTCGATTCTAATGAAGTCCGGACTTCCAATCCCGACAACCGGGCTATCTCCTGTGCTAATTCATATTGAAATCCTTCGATCGAATTATCGTCGGAAACATAGTATGCGGAAGAACCATATTCTGTCGCTATACGAAGAATACCTTCCGCTTCTATCTGTGGATAATCACGGAGAGTTACGGTATTGTTATTTCTATATATCCACAAAATCGTCATGGTTGCCAGTGCCAGCATTAATAAAAACAGATATACAGCAAGACGTTTCCGTAATTTCATAATTCAATTATTAAATACGACCGAAATACCCATTTTCAGGATGAATGGATTGACCGGATAATGTGCTAAAGAAAAGTAATTGGGTTGAAGAAAGAATGAACCCATATTATACCCCATTACGAAAAACCGGGCTTGTTTCAAGTGAAAGTTCACATATCCGTTTATTAAAGGATAATTCCCTACTTTTACCTGGTCTTGTATCCTGAACTGTTGTGTAGCCGGTTCGTAGTAAGGTGCATGGTACGAAGTATGGTAATGCATATCAGCGCCGATTTGCATCGTTAATACTTTAGCCAGTTTAAAATGCACATACAAATTAGTGTAGACACTTATCTCCGGAAGAGGCAATACAGCATCATCACTGCTTAACTGGTAAGCGGCTTCATTTTCCCATCCGAAGCCCCGGTAATAAAGATTTTGTTTTAAGCGGGCTGTGATAACCTGTAAATTACTTCCATGTTGCTCCGGACGGCCTATTCTATTAAAATAAATATAATTTTGGATACTTTCAACGCCCGCTTTTAAGGTAGTATTCGTAGAAGCGAGGTGTACTTCGCCACCAACGTAGAATTGTTGTGTTTTCTTGAGATTTATAGTCTCACTGTCCCACCAATAATAACGGGAATGATGATTCCGTTGATAAAAGGCAGGCGTTACATTACGGATATATCCTTCTGCCTTGATCGACGCATCTTTTCCAAACAATGGAAAAACAGTCTGCAATTCACCATCGATACGGAATTCCCCCAGGTCATCTCCTACCAGGCAGAATTCTCCACGGGCGTTATATGTCAGAATGGAACCTCTTCTTTTAGATAATTCTGCTCCAAGATATGTTGAAAATTCATCATGTATTTCCGATAAGGGATAATCTAAAGTAGTTGGTTGCGGAGACGGGCCGCTTCCGTTGATCACATCATATTCCAGACCGGGAACACGTGCGGGAAGTTTGAATTTCCTTTTTTCAAAACGGGCAAAAGCGGTAAATCCAAATTTAGCCCAATTCTGAAAACCTTCACGCAACGACAAGGCAAAGGTATTCTTTAAATTCCATGAAGAAGTTACATCGTTGGTCCCGTCATCGATACCGTATACGTAATTCAGGTATCTGCGGCCTTCTTCTTTATCATAATAATTTTCCAATGGATTACCGTATTGATCCCGTGGAATAACGTATGCTGTATCTATATTCGAGTTGGAGGTGAATCGCCTTCGGTTATCTTCGTAATCCAACGTATGGATGATACTGGAGACTGGAACAAATATTTCCTTCGGGTTGCCTTCTTCGTCTGTTTCTTCCAATGTTCTTGAAAATCCTAGATTATATCGATGTGTCAAGTAATATCTTTTACCACGGACACGGTTCCATGTGTTAGATATCCTGGTTCCATAGTTCTTGGGAGGCACTTCCTGTTTACCGATAATGTATTTGTCGGGATTGGTCAGGTATTCGTCATCCGATAGCCCGCCATTTTCATAATTGATAAAATTAAAATTACTCAGGTAAGCATTCAATTCATATTTATCGGAATGGTAACTCCCAAATAACCGGTAACTTAGTAATTTATTACCATTCGAATTATATTGCCCCCTGCTATATATATAATCAGCCTCTGCGCCAACATTTATTTTTTTTCCAAAGTTCCAGGTAAGGACGCCTTTTAATTGGTCTTCCCTGCTTAAAGAAGCCCCGGCTTGGGTATACATCACGTTGGTATACGGAAGTTTAGTATCGTAGTAATACGCATTTTCAGGAGTGGTGATATAGTAATCGTAAGCGTCTGCGAAAATAAAATCACGAGCTTCTTTTCTTTCAGAAAATATTTTTGTTTGAGTCGGAGAACCCATATTGGCAAGATAACCGACCGCTAAAGATTTGCCTTCGACTAACGTACTATTTCCAAAATTCAGGCGGTTGGTATCCATCGCCGCCAGATAAGCGTCTCCTATGTTTGGTGTAAGGCGATAAGCGGTAATACGCCTTTCTTTCAAGGTAAGACTATCAGCAAGTAATAAACTATCGGGGATTTCGTTTGGGGAAGATGTCAGGTTGGATAGTGAAAATCCACCTCTTGCCCCTCTCCCACTTTTTCCCTGACCCAGGATTGTCGTAACGGATATAAGCAAAAAAACAACTATGTAAAAACTTTGCCTCATTGGCTTGCAAATATATAACAAAAGGACGTTTTGAAGAAAGAAAGTAACAAAGATTAATGACTCACAGCAGATAAAACCGTTATGAGCATGGTTATTTAGTAATTTAAAAATTTCAATCCTTTTGATATTCAACATATTTTTTCAAAGTTTGGTTTAGTCATTCCTCCTATTACCTAAATCAAGATCATTACAATTGCTATATTTCCTGATTATTTTTCTGAGTACAACTTCTAGAACAGCCAGAGTACAGTAAAAGCATTTTCCAGAAAGGGCTGTAAGCATGTTCGAGTACAGCTTGAGTACACCTTTTGTAACAGCCCTTTAATATAGAAAGAATATTCTTTTAGAATTAATATAAAAAGGGATTTGCCATTTCAAAAAGAGATTTTATAAATTCCTGTCACAAAAATACAAACACATAGCCTGTTTCACAACCCTTGAAAAAGCAGGATTTTTATACATATAAATAACTTTATACCAGCGAATTGATTGTTTTAGGATCCTACTTTTACAGCTGTTTTTAAGAACTTTTCCGATGATTAAAATTTACTAAATAATTCCGACATTAAAGCCCCAGGGGGTTTGTTTACAAAAGCTTAGGGATTTGAAATATAAACTCCCGGGAAATTTTCAGCCTAAAGTATATATAAATCAGAAGCAAGTACCCCAATAAATATTCATTATAACTAATTATATTGTTTGTTAATCGATTATTTAATATAATACTATCAATAAATAACCAATATTTATAAATATTTAATATTTATCCATTTAACAATAAATTACATGTTTATAATCAATTATATTCGATTGTTTTACAATTATTATTTCAACAGCTTAAAAAACAAAAAAGCAGGGCATGTGTGTAATGCCCTGTTTTAACCAAATCATATTTTTTATACTTTCCGAATAATTTCCATGCCTTTTTTGATAGCCGCTTCATTCATCGGAATGAGTTTATGATGGCGTTCCGGAAGTGATTTTTTGAGTCCGAGCAACACATTCTCCAATTGCACCATCGGCACTACTTTTAGAAGGCCGCCTAAAATAAGCATATTGAAAACTTTATCGTTCTTCATCTCTGTAGCCGCATCCATCGCATCGATACGATAAACGTTAATATCTTTCCGTTTGACCTCGCTATGAATTCCATATCCGTCATAGATCAGCACACCGCCCGGTTTAACTTTACTTTCAAATTTATCCAATGAAGGCTGGTTTAATATAATAGCGATATCGTATTCATTTAAAATGGGAGAACTGATAGGATTATCACTAAGAATCACAGTTACATTTGCCGTACCCCCTCTTTGTTCGGGGCCATACGAAGGCATCCAACTGACTTCTTTTCCTTCCATCAAGCCTGAATAGGCAAGGATTTTACCCATCGACAATACCCCTTGTCCGCCAAAACCAGCTATAATTATTTCTTGTATCATGTGTGTCGTCCTGTTTATTATTCAACGTTTTTAAGATCACCCAGCGGATAGAACGGAAACATATTTTCTTCCATCCAGGTATTTGATTTCTCAGGAGTCATTTTCCAACCGGAAGCACAGGTAGAAACTACTTCTACAACTGATGTTCCTTTGCCGGACATTGAATTTTCAAAAGCTTTCCGGAGCGATTTCTTCGCTTTTCTTACCGCTGCCGCTGTTTGCACGCTCTGGCGGGTAACATAACATGTTCCATCTAATTGAGCCAGCAGGTTAGAAATCTTCAGCGGATATCCGTTTAATGATATATCACGACCATATGGACAGGTGGATGTTGCCACACCTTCCAGCGTAGTCGGCGCCATTTGTCCTCCCGTCATACCATAGATAGCATTGTTTACAAATACGATCACAATATTCTCACCACGATTGGCTGCATGTATCGTTTCGGCAGTACCAATGGCCGCCAGATCGCCATCTCCCTGGTATGTAAATACCATTTTATCCTTATTGAGCCTCTTTAATGCGGTCGCAACGGCAGGAGCACGCCCGTGGGCAGCTTCTACCCAATCGATATCCAGGTAATTGTAAGCAAAGACAGCACATCCAACCGGAGACACACCGATTGTCCGTTCATCCATTCCCATTTCAGCAATGACTTCAGCAATTAACTTATGTATAACTCCATGACTGCAACCGGGGCAGTAGTGCATAGGATTATCATTCATTAACCTGGGCTTACCATAGACCAGGTTTTCCGGTTTTATTATTTCTTTGAGTTCCATATTTTTTTCAATTGAAAATGATTCTGACAATTCCAGATTATCTGAAAAATCTAAGAGCATATTGAATGATCCTGATAACAACAGCTATTCCGCCCAATGCAAGGAATACGGCCCTGTCTTTAACGACAAAAAAGCATACGACTGCGGCAATAGCCAGCAGCATAAATACCAATGTCATAATCTCATCTAATTTACTCCCGCGCATCATAAGTCTTATATTAATTTTTGTTTAAGCGCTACTAAAATTTCATCCGGTGTAAATACGATACCTCCTAAACGCCCGAAATGTTCGACCTTTACCTTTCCGTTAACAGCTAAACGGACATCTTCCACCATTTGTCCGGCATTTAATTCTACCGACAGCATTCCTCTTACTTTACCGGCATATTCCGCAAGTATCTTTGAAGGAAACGGCCATAAGGTAATAGGTCTTATTAGTCCTAATTTGATACCTTCATTACGGGCAAGTTCAATTACTTTCTGGCAAATACGTGCCGACGAACCGAAAGCAACAAGCAGGTATTCTGCATCTTCACAATGAAATTCCTCATACCGTACTTCCGTTTCCGTGATCCTACGGTATTTTGCCTGGAAGCGGTTATTATTTTCTTCCATTATAGCCGCGTCCAGTTCCAATGATGTTATTATATTCGGTTTACGATCTTTTAATTTCCCCTGGGTAGCCCATGGAGATTCTTTACGTATTTCCGCTTCTGTTTTTCTCGCACGGTAAGGTGGTAATACAACTTTTTCCATCATCTGCCCGATAATACCATCAGCCAGGATCATGGACGGATTGGAGTATTTGAATGCCAAATCAAAACCTAAAGCCACGAAATCTGCCATTTCCTGTACTGAAGAAGGAGCCAGTGTTATCAAACGGTAATCACCGTGGCCACCTCCTTTAACTGTCTGGAAATAATCTGCCTGGCTGGGTTGTATAGTTCCTAAACCTGGTCCTCCACGCATGATATTAACTATTAAACAAGGAAGGTCGGCACCGGCCAGATAAGAGATGCCTTCCAGTTTAAGGCTAATGCCCGGACTGGAAGAAGAAGTCATTACGCGTTTACCACTTGCAGCGCCACCATATACCATATTGATAGCCGCTACTTCGCTTTCAGCTTGTAAGACAACCATTCCCGTAGTTTCCCAAGGCATCTCTGCCATCAGCGTTTCAAGGATTTCAGACTGAGGGGTAATCGGATAACCAAAATAACCATCTGTTCCATATCGTATGGCTGCATGCGCAACCGCTTCGTTACCCTTCAACAATTTTATTTCTTCTGACATAATTATTTTAATTGAAAATTGAATTGTAAATCGGCCTTAGCCAAAATTGAAAATTGAAAAAATAAGATAAATGTATAACGTTTTCAATTTTCAATTTTCAATTTATAAATAGTTAAACAACCATCCGGACATACTAACCCGCAATTAGCACAACCGATGCACTCATCCGGTTTTTCCATATAAACATAATGATACCCTTTGTTATTAACCTCCCGGGGGTGTAATTCCAACACATCCGTGGGGCAGGCTACCACACAAAGATTGCAGCCTTTGCATCGTTCTGTGTTAACAACAACCGAGCCTTTTACTTTCGCCATATTTAAATAAGTTTAATTAAGATGATTTCGATTTGTAGTTCAACATTTAAGTTTAGCGTTCAAAGTTAGCAAAAATATCATATAAGATTTCAAAAATGTCCTTTTTTTACACAAGTCCGCCAATACTGTATATTACTTTTGGAAATCAGAAAGTTAATCCCTAATTTTGTATTGATGGAATCATTCAATATCATTGCCCCGTCTACGCTGTTAGCCCCTTACGTAAAATATTACTGGATATTGAAAGCTAACCACGCGGATGGTGTGTTGGAAAGAACTATACCCACCGGATACGTCCACCTTATTTTTCACAAAGAAGGACAAATGTTTTCTTCTTTCGACAAAAAATTGCAACCGCAAGCTTTCGTCGGCGGGCAGGTCACCCATTATACAGACCTCTCTTCAACATCAAGCGTATTTATGATCGTTGTCGTATTTCAACCATTCGGAGGAAAAGCGTTTTTCAATATACCCATGTGTGAATTCAATCAAAAGAATGTTTCCGTCGGGGATCTGCATGACAATGAACTGGAGGAGCTCGAGAAGCGCATATATGATACCGCCGATAATAATATATGTATCCGGCAAATTGAAGCTTTCTTGTTAAAACGTCTTTCGATGGCTAAAATATATAAACACAACAGGATGGAAGCCGCTGTCAAAGAAATAAACACTCTAAGCGAACCCAGTATAAAAACGCTTGCAGAAAACGCTTGCCTTAGCTATAAACAGTTTAACCGGGTCTTTAATGAATATGTGGGAATCAATCCGAAAGAATTTTCCCGGATCGTGCGTTTTCAGAGAGCCTTACATATATTACAAACACATACCCGTATAAAATTCACTGAGGTCGCGTATCACTGTAATTATACCGATTTATCCCATCTGATTAAAGAATTTAAATCATTTTCTGGATATACGCCTACTGAATACCTGGCAGCATGTAATCCGTACTCCGATTATTTCACCTATTGAAAGAATGTCCTTTTTTTACAAGTTCGGATAATTTACACCTGCTACCTTTGCCTGTGTCAAACGACGATAAAATCATTAAATGTAAAATCAAATGAAAAGATTCGTATCATTCTTCGAAATCCCTGCAACAGATTTCGACCGTGCCATTCAATTCTATGAAGCAGTTTTTAGTATTAAAATGCCGACATTCGATTGCGATCATGAAAAAATGGCCTTCTTCCCTGAAGAGGAAGACGGAAGCTGTCCCGGAGCAATCTCATGGTCATCTGAAATTAGCTTTCTGCCATCTCAAAATGGTGTCCTGATAAGCCTGGAAGTCGATAATATGGAAACGGCCCTATCCCTTATTGAAAAGAACGCTGGGAAGATCCTGATTCCTAAAACAAAAATACAGGCAGACAATAGAGGCTTCTTCTCCGTTTTCACAGATTGTGAAGGCAATCGTCTTGGATTGTATTCTGACAGATAACAATCTGATTAAAACGGAAATCAACGTTTTTGATAGTATGTCAGACCTACAAAAAATCAGTTAATAGGAGGATGTGTTTCATAACAGCTACCTATTTATGTTGTATAACTTTCAAAAATAGTACTTTTGCATGATTACATCTGGTTCTATACAAATATATGTTATAAATTTGTATAGAACCTAATATACATTTTAAGTAAAAGTTACTATATATCGAACGTAGATACCAATCAGGTAACCAATAATATAGTTTTTATAAACCCTAAATCATGCAATTATGAAACGAAACCTCTTTTTTTTGCTAATCCTGGCATTCTTTTTTTCTTGCTCAGAAGAGTATAAATTTGAACAATCACAGCCGTTCGGAACAGAAGAAATCCATGTGCAGAATGATTATGAACTCTCTCCCGAAGAAGCCCGATCTTTATTAGTCAGTTTTATTGGTGATGAAGTAAAAACAAAAAGCGACCATAATGTGGCTCTCGAATTAAAGCAAAGGCATGACTATTCTGTCAGCTCAATCTCAACAAAAGCATCGGCAAGTGAAGTAGAAAATGTGCCTGTTTATGAATTTTCGGTCAATGAAAACAATAAAACAGGCTTTGCACTTGTAGCCGGCGACAAACGTATAAGTACCGTTATTGCTTATGTTCCCCAAGGCTCGTTGGAGAATATAGAGCAATATCCTGCTTTGAAAGCATACATGGATGCTATACCTGAATTTTTAGGTTCGAATTTAAGCCTGGTAAAAAGTATTGATTATTCATCTGTTACGAGATCGCCGGGTGGTGGAAGCGGTGAAATACCATCTGACACTACTGCGACTCTAGTAGATGGGTTTAACGAATATTATACATGCCCTTTGCCCGTTATATGGGGGCAGGATACTCCCTACAATATGTATGCCCCCAACTCCGAAACCGGAAACCCTAAATTTATTGGATGTACCACGATTGCAGCTGCCCAAATAATGGCGTATCACCGGAAACCGTCAAAATATAATTGGGATTTAATTCTCAGCAGCCCCACTGTTACGGAGGCTGATTCTTATGAGAGAAAACATGAAGTTGCTACTTTCCTGAAAGAAGTAGCAGACAGCCTGAATGTTAACTTCAATGAACCGGGATCGGAAAGTTCGGCGTACTATCATGATGTAGTCGAGGGATTTACAAAAATGGGGTTTCAGTTTGACCATTCCTATTATTTGTCAACCCCCTGGCGATTATGCATACGACAAGCGGAAACAATATCTGCATCCATAAAGAACGGAATGCCATTTTACCTTTCAGGAAGTGGGCATGCGATTGTTGTTGATGGTTACGGATATAAGAATTATCCGATAACAGTCTATGTCGGCCCGCAGTATCCCGGCTCATACGGACAACATCAATTTGATGTACAGACATCCCATTACTATCATGCAAATTGGGGTTGGGGCGGATTAAATAATGGTTGGTTCATTGCTTTTCAGGATCATTTAGTGAAAGAAGGCTCCTTCTTTAAAAATGGAGTACAATATGATGGGTTCAGGTATGACGGAGCCTCCCCTTTTATAGGTAAAAATTATATAATTAATATAAAACCTAAATTCGTTAAAAAGACATTACTCATGATGCACTTTGATGATAATATATTAGATTCGACCGGAGAAAATATAATATCAGCAAATCATCCGGTTAAATTCTCTCAAGGTGTATTAAATAATTGTTTGTGGCAAGATAATAAATATTTAAACCTAACCTTTAGTAATCCCGAAATACGTTCTGCCATTGAATCTGGTACATTTACTATTGATTTTTGGGCAAGGTTTGAAGTTAAGTGGGGATATACAATACAATCTTATATAATAAGCAACGCAGGGAATTTAAATAATGGTTGTACTTTAAATATTGGTGGATCACAGACAGTATATTCTTTTGGGAATAATCATGATTGGGCTCAAACACATTTTTTCCCCCAAAGATATCAATGGTATCACTTTGCTGTAACAGCCAAAGACAACCTTGTTAGATTATTTATAGATGGAACTCAAGTGTCTGAAAAACAACTACACAGTGGAGAATTAGTCTCAGATGAGTTTTATATATGTAAATTTACACAAACATCAGTTCCAAATATATATTTGGACGAATTTAGGATTATAAACTACTGTGCATGGGAGAGTGATTTCATGCCTTCAACATATCCATATTAATTTTTTATATTGCTTATAGTATAATTTATCCTGAGGAAAAGAAGGTGTCGGTGAAGATGCCTTCTTTTACTTCCGTCTGTATGCATTTAGGCTGAGCTAAAAAGTGTTCGTAAAGTCAAACAATTTATATATTATCGGAATATTGTTTTCAAACGAATGCAAACCTATCTAATTCAGACGCAGATATAAACTATTTTAACACCTGGGTCTAAATAGTTTTTTATTAGCGTATTTTTATCAAAGAAACACATATCATTTATAAATTAGTAACATAAGAGTTTTATTTTCGCTTCAATGAAAGTAATTATTTTACTACTTTTGTGCACTATAACAAAGATAGGATAAGATGAATAAAAGCGAAAGTCCTATATACGAGCGAAATACGATTGAATTTGTTACTGTAGCATTAGAGTATTGTACATTTGTAGAAAATGCTAAACAGTTTTCGTTGCTTGATTTTACTGATAAGGCAATTAAAATATTACCACTATTATACCTGAAAGCAACATTACTCCCGGTGCTTCCGCAGAACGAAGAAATTGAACTGGAGTATACTGTCACAGAAGACATGTATACATCTGTACACGATCAAATAGCTGACTTACTAGGTGAAAAGGATACTTATCTGGACACATTTCATCCGGATATGCAATTTAGTGATACTCCCATAGCTGCTTTTATATCAGAGAATCTGGCCGATGTTTATCAGGATATAGGTAATTTTGTTTCCCTGTTCCGTCAAGGAATTGAAGAAGTAATGCTGGATG
>DAMCDT010000113.1:0-10733 GCA_032058265.1 Tannerellaceae bacterium | reverse complement strand
GTAACATCTCCAATTGTATTTCCCCAATGGTACCCCGTGTTTTCACATTGCTGAGAACACGCTTCAGGCCTCCCACATCCTGTGCCAACGTTTGCATTTCGCCCAGCCCTTTCTGGACATTTTCCAATTGTTCGTTGACCATGCTGAATGACTGGCTGATCCGTTCATTTAAAGTCTTCTGGAGTTTTTCATCCACGGTAACGCGAATTTCTTCCAGTCGTTTATCCGTAGCTTCCGTCAAAAGGCGTTGTTGATTGTAAACGGCTGAAAGTTTTTCTTGTTGTTGCCGTTGAAATGAGTCCATTGCCCTGTCGAAAGTGTTTTTAAAATCATTGATGGCACTTGCTAGCTCGTCTCTGTTATCTTTGGCAACCTGGCGCGTTTCCTGCCGGTGAATACTGAAATCCTGTCTGAAATTTGTTTCAATACGTTCAAAAGACCGTTGAATATTCCTCAACATTTTTTCAGATTCATCGTCCTCACTTTTTCTTTTCGTATAAATCGTAATAAGCTGGATTAGAATGAGTAAAATAATCCCTACTAAGATTGTCCATTCCATAGGCTAAAATTATATGGAGCAAATATAGAAATATAATTACCTTTCAATATATTAAAATAAGTTAAAGCGCGAACAATTTAAAACTTCTTGTTGTTATATTATTGAGAAAGTATAATTGCGATGACTTTCGTTGGGTCAAAAATAAACTTGAAAAAAACAATAATATGGCTGAAGTAACTTTTAAAGGGAATGTTGTTCATACGAATGGTACTAATCCGACAATCGGTTCTAAAGCGCCTGATTTCTCAGGTGTCAAAAGTGATTTGTCTGAATTGACGCTTAGTTCACTGAAAGGACAAAGGGTTATCCTGAACATTTTCCCCAGTTTAGATACAGCCGTATGCGCAGCATCAGTCAGAAGATTCAACAAAGAAGCTGCTTCTCTCCCAAATACAGTGGTTTTGGCCATATCAAAAGACCTTCCGTTTGCACAAGGACGTTTTTGTACGACCGAAGGAATTGATAAAGTGATCCCGCTATCTGTATTCCGCGATTCGACATTTGAAGATAAATATGGTCTTCTTCTGCTGGATGGTCCGCTGAAAGGGTTATTAACCCGTTGTGTGATCGTTATCGATGAAGAAGGTAAAATAATATATACGGAACTTGTTCCGGAAATTACAAGCGAACCAAAATACGAAGCTACTGCATTGCTTCGATAACATGATAAAGTTGTAGATTATTGTTTTTCATTGGTTAAAGTTAAGGGTTAGTGTAGGAGGCCGTGAGATGGGATATCTAGCGGTCTTCGTTTTTTTATATAGATCACTATCCTTCTTAATAATTAATCGTTAGCTTTGTTTTCATTGGATTCAAATACATAACATCTTATGAAAAAAGTACTGATCCCTGTTTGCTTATTAATCCTTTCGCCTTATGGATTCGCACAAAAGAAATCCCCGAACGTCATATATATCTTGGCGGATGACCTGGGTTATGGTGACCTGGGTTGTTACGGACAGAAGAAATTCCAGACGCCAAACATCGACCGTATGGCTGCCAATGGGATGCTTTTTACACAACATTATGCCGGTTGTACGGTAAGCGCTCCGTCCCGGTGCTCCCTGATGACGGGTTTACATACAGGCCATACACAGATCAGGGGTAATAAAGAGATTAAGCCGGAAGGACAGCAACCGATGGAAGCGGGAACCTATACACTAGGGAGGTTGATGCAATCGGCAGGTTATACTACTGGCCTTTTTGGAAAGTGGGGATTAGGCTATCCAGGGTCGGAGTCAGTTCCTGATAACATGGGCTTTGATGAGTTCTACGGATATAATTGCCAGCGTCAGGCGCATACTTATTATCCTGAACATTTATGGCATAACACTGAACGGGTTACTTTCCCGGAGAATAACAACTACGGACGGAAGACATATTCGCAGGATTTAATCCATCAACAGGCAAAAGATTTTATCCTAACAAATAAAGACCGGCCTTTCTTTGCGATGCTGACATATACGCTACCACATGCAGAAGTAAATGTTCCGCATGATTCCATTTATAAAATATATGAAGATGCTTTTGACGAAGATCCCTTTGATAGTGAGATTGGCAAAGGATATTATCCTTCGGAAAAGCCATACGCTTCATTTGCTGCCATGGTAGCCCGTTTGGATTTGTACGTGGGTGAGATTATCGGCATGTTAAAGGAGTTGGATATAGACGATAATACAATAGTCATCTTTACCAGCGATAACGGGCCGCATCGTGAAGGAGGAGCTAATCCGGACTATTTCGAGAGTTATGGTCCGCTGAGGGGCGTTAAACGTGATTTATATGAAGGTGGCATACGTGTCCCTATGATTGCCTGGTGTCCGGACAGAATCCAACCGGGAATAATAACAAATCACCTCTCCGCTTTTTGGGACATCATGCCGACACTTGCCGAACTTACGGGAATAAAGCTTCCTGTTACAACTGACGGTATCTCTTTATTACCCACTTTATTCTCGCAGGCAGGGCAGAAACAACACGATTATCTTTATTGGGAATTTCAGGAATTAGGAGGTAAAGCTGCTGTACGAAAAGAGAATTGGAAAGGAGTACTGCTTCAAACAAACAATCCGTCAAAAACAACGTTCGAACTATACAATCTGGATAACGATATTCATGAAGACCATGACCTGTCAAAACAATATCCGGAAATCACCAAAGAATTAATATCCTTAATAAAAGAATCCCACATCGATTTATAATAAAAAGAAAAAACGGCGTACATAACATTCAAAAGTTACGTACACCGTTTTTAATATTATGATGGTTAAATATTAATCGTTAATCATTAACCATTAATCATTATTTTTACCTGTTTTGAAATAACCCAGGTCTCCGCGGTCAAAGTTAGTAATATAAGAGTAAATCTTATTTACTTCAGCTTGTCCATAGGTGATATATACTTCTGCTGAACGACGGAATGTTTCGTCTTTATCGGCATCTTGAAGTAATAGATAACCCATGACACAATGTGCCGCAGCTTCAACCAACCGGCGGGCATGGAAGTCCAGGTATTCGCTGTCTTTAGGTTCCATTACAAGGCCAACCAGTTCATCGTACCGTGATGTCATTTCAATTAATTTCTGACGAAGCGCCTCCAGTTCAGGTTTATATTCCAATGCTTCATATTCACGTATCTGGTTCAGGTAAGTTCCTGTGGTGACGTGGCGGATAGCAGCCACTACCTGCAACTGGGTCGTGCCTTCGTAAATATTGGTGATACGGGCATCCCTGTAAAGGCGTTCACAAGCATAATCTTTCATGAAACCTGATCCGCCGTGTATCTGGATAGCATCATAAGCATTCTGATTGGCGTATTCTGTTGTCATACCTTTGCCCATCGGAGTAAAAGCGTCAGCCAGTTTGCTGTATTTCTTCATTTCCTGGCGTTCTTCCGGTTCCAGTTTGCGTTCGCGTGAGATATCGTCTAAAGCTTTGTAAACATCTACAAAACGGGATGTTTCATACAGCATCGAACGGGAAGCATCGGCTTTGGCGCGCATCAAAGCGACCATTTCATAAACAGCCGGAAACTCAATAATAGCTTTGCCGAATTGTTTACGTTCCAATGCATAAGCGTATCCTTCACGATAGGCAGCTTCACAGATACCTACAGCTTGTGCCATAATACCTAAACGTGCGCCATTCATTAAAGCCATCACATATTTGATCAGGCCTAACTTACGGTCACCGCAAAGCTCCGCTTTGGCGTTTTTGTAAACTAATTCACAGGTTGGAGAGCCCTTGATCCCCATTTTATTTTCAATACGGCGAACATCTACCCCGCCGTTCTTCTTATCGTATATAAACATCGAAAGTCCGCGCCCGTCTCTCGTTCCTTCTTCAGAGCGTGCCAGAACCAGGTGGATATCAGAATCACCATTTGTGATAAACCTCTTCACACCGTTCAGATACCAGCATTTGTCTTCTTCGCTATAGGTAGCTTTCAACATTACCGATTGTAAGTCTGATCCTGCGTCAGGTTCGGTTAAGTCCATCGACATAGTTTCACCTGCGCAGACACGTGGAATATAACGTTCGCGCTGATCATCATTGCCGAATTCGTATAATGTTTCCGCACAGTCTTGCAATCCCCAAAGGTTTTCAAAACCTGCATCAGCCCTCGATACCATATCAGCAGCCATTATATATGGGGTGATAGGAAAATTCAATCCGCCATACCTACGGGGCATTGCGATCCCCATCAGTCCTGCTTTGCGTACAGCTTCCAGGTTTTGCCGTGTTCCCGAAGCATACGTTACACGGCCATCCTTTACGGTAGGGCCTTCCTGGTCTACGCCTTCAGCATTTGGTGCAATAATTTCGTCACATATCTCACCTACAATTTCCAATACTTTCTCATAACTGTCCATTGCATCTTCAAAATCATAAGGAGCATAATCGAATTTGTCCTTATCGGTATAATTCCGTTCTTTCAATTCAACGATACGTTTCATTAACGGATGATGCAAATGGTGCTTTAAAGCGGGTGTATCTAAAAAATAGTTTGCCATTTTTTTAGGAGTTAAAGGAGTTAAAGAAGTTAAAGGAGTTAAGTAGTTTGTTCATCACTTATTTTCGAAAGGATTCCCTTGCAATACGCATTTAGCATACGGCTCACTTCTGGTGCGGCTTCATCCAATAATTCTTTATCTTCAATTGAAATATAGCCCAAGTCTCTTGAAAGAATAATAAAATTACGGGTTTCTTCTAACGAACCTAGTGAAATATTGTAGAAACGTAATTTTTCTTTTAAACCGGTACGTATATATCCTTCTGCTATGTTTGCAGTGATTGATATAGCAGCGCGTCTCATTTGATTAACTAAACTAAATATCTCTTCCCTGGGATATAATTTAGTTATTTTATAGATTGAAAGAACAAATTGGTGCGCTTTCTGCCAAACCGTTAATTGCTCAAAAGATTTCGTTGTCATTTCTAATAACTACTTGACTACTTTGACTCCTCTGACTACTATTATTACTTTGTATTACGTTTATAGTACTTAATCATTTTAGGAAGAACCTCTTCAACAGTACCGGTTATGACATAATCAGCGATTGTGTTGATTGGGGCGTTCGGATCATTGTTTACAGAGATAATGATTGAACTCTCCTGCATTCCTGCAATGTGTTGTATCTGGCCTGATATACCACAGGCAATATAGAGTTTCGGACGAACCGTAACACCAGTTTGTCCAATCTGGCGGTCGTGTTCAGTAAAGCCCGCGTCTACAGCGGCACGCGAACCACCTACTTCGCCACCGATCACAACAGCCAGGTCATATAATAACTGGAAGTTTTCTTTCGAACCTACACCATATCCTCCGGCAACAATAATAGGAGAACCTTTGATGTTGGTTTTACTTTTTTCCATCTGACGGTCGATCACACTTACTACAAAGTCGGCATCACTTACATAATTATTTACATCATGTTTTTTTATTTCGCCTTTATGATTGGCATCCAGTATTTCTTTTTTCATTACTCCTTCCCGTACTGTTGCCATTTGAGGGCGGCATTCGGGATTGATAATGGTAGCTACGATATTACCCCCGAAAGCCGGACGGATTTGATAAAGCAGGTCTTTATATACTTTCTGTTCTCTTTTCTCTTCGTGATCTCCGATTTCGAGTGAGGTACAGTCTGCTGTCAAACCGCTTCCCAAAGCAGAAGATACACGCGGACCCAGATCTCTTCCAATACTGGTAGCTCCCATCAATGCGATTTGTGGTTTTTCTTCTTCAAATAGTTTTACCAAAATGGAAGTATGCGGTAAGGAAGTATAAGGGTTCAAACGTTTGTCATCAAACAGATGAAAGACATCTACACCATAAGGAAATACTTGTTCTGCAACACCGTCCAGGTTATGGCCAATAGCAACTGCTTCCATCTTACAACCAAGAGTTGCAGCCAGCGAACGTCCTTTGGTAAGCAATTCCAGACTCACATCTGCTACGATGCCGTCTTCAATCTCGCAATATACATATAAGTTGTTCATATTATTCTCTTGATTATCCAATAGTATGATTCAAAATTAATTCCCTCATGAGCTCGTCGATATTGTTGTCGGTCGGTTCCAGTGTTTTGCTTTCTTTAGCCTGGAAAACAACGTTTTCGATCTTTTTTACCTTAGTAGGCGATCCTGAAAGTCCGCATTGGACAACATCTGCATTGACATCGGCCACACTCCATTCTACCAGGTTAAGGTACGGACGGTTGCTAAACAGGTGAGTATAATCGATAGTCGCGTCCTGTTTTTCCGTAATTGTTTTTGCGTGTTTATATTTCTGGATATATTTTGCATTACGCGGACGGCAGGCAGGAGCGCTTCCATTAACGGTAATGACGATAGGAAGCTTAGCCTCTACGGTTTCCACACCTCGTTCCAAACGGCGCTTAACAGTGATCTTACCATCTTTTACCTGTTGTATTTCTTCCGCGTAAGTGATTTGGCTCAATCCTAGTTTTTCTGCCACTTGCGGGCCAACCTGTGCTGTATCTCCGTCGATAGCCTGTCGGCCACAGATAATCAGGTCGAAATCCTTGATTTTACGGATTGCCATCGACAAGGCGTAAGAAGTAGCTAACGTATCAGCACCGGCAAAAGCACGGTCTGTCAACAAATAACCATCGTCAGCTCCACGGTATAAACCTTCACGGATGATTTCAGCAGCCCGTCCCGGTCCCATAGTCAGTAACGTAACAGTTGTTCCGGGGTTAGCATCTTTTAAGTGTAAAGCCTGTTCCAAGGCGTTGAGGTCTTCCGGATTGAAGATCGCCGGAAGGGCAGCGCGGTTTACCGTACCGTCGGCCTTCATAGCATCCTTTCCCACATTACGTGTGTCCGGTACCTGTTTGGCTAATACTATAATCTTTAAACTCATAAATAATGATATTAGAAATATGTTATTATTTTAATGGCAGATGTTGCGGTGCAAAAGTAATTAAACATTCTAATAAACAAAGAACAATAAAGGAGAAATTGCACACTTTAGGCTTTTTTGAGCATTTCTATTCTTTTACTTTTATGTAGATTACTACCATCTGTTTTTGATCTTACTCCAACTTTTTTTGTAACTTGCCTGACATAATTAAACACATAGTTAATATGCTTGCAAAAGAATTAGTGACAAAATTGAATAATGCCTTTGGGAACATAGAATTACCCCTTGCTTTTTGGTTTTCCGAAACCCCGAATGCAACTCTTGAAACAACGAAAGGATGTTATATATATGCTTTGAAGAAAGCGCGGGAAGGTTATCCGCTTTCCTTTGATAAAGACACCATCAAATGTGGGGGAGGAAGGGTTTATGCCGGACTCCTTCAAATGCCCGAGCGATTGCCGAACTTTGTATCCATCAAGGAAAAATACAAACAATCGCCTGAAATGGTTATCGATTTTATTGAGAAACTGGGAATTGATAACATGGAAAACATGTACCTGAACTTCTCCCGTATCGACACGATCGATACCCTGGATAATGTCGAAGGCATCATCTTCTTTTCAAATCCCGACATTCTTTCCGGATTATTAACCTGGACGTTTTATGATACCAACGCTGCCGACGCGGTATCGGTACCCTTCGGATCAGGATGTAGCTCTATCGTTGCACAAGTAATGATGGAAAACAGGAGAGGAGGCAAACGCACCTTCTTAGGTATGTTCGACCCCTCTGCACGCCCTGCTGTTGAAAAAGATATCCTCACATTTGGCATTCCCATGAGCCGTCTTATAGCAATGTATGATACGATTGGATATTCCTGCCTTAGCGGAACGCATGCCTGGCTGGCTGTAAAGGAACGAATTAACCAAACAAACTACTGATTCCCGATATCAGGATAAGCGACCATCCCATAATATTTACAGGGCTGATTTCGTCCCTTTCCTGTCGTATAGAGCCAGGATCGCCCCAATAGCTGCCAATGTTACTTCCGTCTCTTTCATAAGAAGCGAAAGGAGGCTGATTGCAATCAGGGAAAGAATTAATACATTCTTCACGCTTCTTTTTCTTTTTCCTGCCGGTAAGCAGTCCGGCCAGCCTGATGATAAACGATAAAATAGTTTCAAGATACTTCATAGGGGGAAAAATTATTTCATAATTTTTAATTGAAAATTGAAAATGGAAAATTGAAAATGCTGTCAACGCATTGACCTAATCACTAACTAGCTATATTGTGCAGTTAGAAATTAACCAATTTAACATGTATGGGTATATATGCAATTAGTTGATGGAGATAAAAAACATTTTCAATTTTCAATTTTCAATTTTCCATTGGTTTAACAGATTCAATTGTTTTGCAAAGCGAAACAATTGAACGCCGGTAAACCTCTCTATTGTCTCCGTTCACTTCGCTGATGTATTTGCTATACGCAATTTCTTTGGCGAAAGCTTCCGGATGGTAACTCATGTCAGCTGCCGGCGAATAAGCCGAACGGATCAGGCGGGCATAGTCGTAAAAGCTGTCCTGAACGGTTGCATACGTGCGGAATTGAAGTGATTTCTCTCCTAACTGTACAGAATGCCCCTGCCAATATTCATTCCTTTTGCCATAACCGGTAATACCGAAGAAGTTAAAATACCGGGTCGACAAAGTGCTGGTTCCCCAACCGCTTTCAATGATCGCCTGGGCCAGTATAACTACCGGGTTGATCCTGAATTTCTCTCCCGCCAGTTTTGCAGGCGGGAGATAAGTGTTAATAAACTTAACCTGCTTCATGGATCAATCATCGATATGAATCCGGTTACATTCTTCCGTGACAGGTTTCAGCAGATCGAACGATGATTTGTTCGCAATATCGCGCAAAGCCGTTCCGGGAGAAAAGATCACTTTCCCTTTCTTAAAATAAAAGTATTGAAACCTTCTTTTGTATCAGCGCCTTTACAACCAGCCGTCAGGCGGAAGTTCCCTAGTTCGCCCACCTGCACGATAAGGCCAAGGTCCAGGTATTCCTTCAGCATATATAACAACCCGCTGATTACTACCTGCACATCCCCCTTAGAAGCCGTTGTGTGCCCTGAGATCGCATTGCAAAGTTTTTCGAATGAAATTTTCTCCTGTGCGCGGATCTGCCCGTAAAACAAAGTTGAACCTTCCGCTGCATCTTTACGCATGTCGCGTCTTTCTACCACATGATACTTTAAAGCCATAATTAAACTATTAAATTAAACTTAAATACACAGGCAAAAGTACCGGTAGCTTAAAACGCCGGTGCAGTCAATGTCCGTCAATGGTCGTGAATGGGTAGATAAACACTAAAAAAACAAAAACGTCCGGACTTTCTCAAGGGCGGACGCATGATATTTTTTTAAGCCAAAAGGGCTTGTTTTTCAACGGTTAATATATATTTATTATAAGATGAGCAAAAATATAATTGATAATTACACGTTTATTTCACAATATGAAGTGCAATTAATTTATAATATTCTAAAGAACTATTTTTTATAAATCCGCCGTAAAGTTATATATTTAAATTTATATACACAATAGGATGTGTAAATAATTAAATAAATTTCCATAATAGTTAATAGGTTTTTGCTGTTAAAAACCAAAGAAAAGAAGTAACCGAAGCTGAAAATTTGAAGCCCGAAACTTTTTGTATTCTATTCATAATTAGTATCTTTACACAATAATCAATCAAAACCTGGATATGGAAATAAACGGCTTCAAAATCAAAAGTTATGGGTGGACAGAACTGGCAACACTCTATAATCCGGAAGTAAAACCGGAAACTGCTTCCAAACGCCTGCGACGCTGGGTATGTAAAAACGGACAACTTACGCATGAATTATCCAATCAGGGATGGCATAAAGGCACCCGCTTACTCACACCCATGCAAGTACAGGTTATGGTACAATACCTCGGCGAACCGTAAAAAATAATAAAAGAATTTACAACTTGCTGATTAAAATTTACAACAATTCCAGGTTCAGAATAAGTACAGTGCTTATATTCTCTGAAGTTGTGGATAGAAACCCATGTCCGATAAAATTTCATACTGTACACTTATGGACATTTTTAAGACTGTAGGTGTCATTCATCATATTATAAATTAACAATTTATGAACTTGGCATGTGTTTTGTTATACAGATGCTAAGTTCATGAAAGTTAGTATTAATAATTAGCTTTCTTTTAGGAAGAAGATGTCTGTGAAGATGTCTTCTTTATCTTATCAGAAACCGTACCGGAGAGCCACAGCGGCATAACCTGTTATTGAAAAGTAAGGATCATAATCGCGGTCCATATCCTTGAAGAATGCTTTGAGGGTACGTTTGGTATAATAGGCGTTACGGATGGCTGAGAAACCCAGGGTAACCGGAATGGAAAACGAATTTCCCAACCTGATCTCCGGTTGAAGGCCTACGGTAATATATTGGTGTGTAAATATCACATCTTTTTCTTCCCTTTCCGTCAGGGCCATCATACCGTTGGCTTCGGCAATCAGTTTCAACCTGAAATGCTTATGCAGGTCGATACCTGCCGATACCTCCATGGCATCCATCAGCCTGACATTGACCATATATTTACCCTTCAATTCCCAATTGAGGTACATCGCGGGAAAGGCCATCGGATGTCCGAAACTGTTGTTAATGGCAAGACCGATTCCGACGTCGAGGTTCGGGAGCCAATGATAAATAACTACTGCTCCTCCGCTACCCAGAAATTGTTTGTA
>DAMCDT010000112.1:3745-10751 GCA_032058265.1 Tannerellaceae bacterium | reverse complement strand
AACTCAAAATACTGGCACTACATGATAAAAACTACGCATTTGTCGGATGAACCCTTTTTCTTCTAAAAAAGAATTGTTTTTTCTCTGGTTGAAGATAAAATGCTTTCAAAACGGAAGTGATAATATGCCGGTAAAACAGATTAAATACAATCCCCAACAATAAATAGGTAGCTAGCTTCTAATCTTATTCTATTTTTATGACAATAAAGACGTAATTTCTCTTTCTTTTTGTAAATCCTTAACTGCTGTAGAATCAAATATTTGAAACCATTTTTTATATAGAGTGGAATAGGCGCTTAAAATAAGGTGTAAATTATCAATTTGTTATTTTGTCAATTTGATTATTCTTTAACAAGGCGACGATGCTGGTGTCGACTTGTTTTTAGATATTCTTAATTTAACTGAATTAAAACAGGAGTTGTATCACTGTTTCCACTCGGATAGTAAGAATTATAACTAGGTATTATGATTTCTGTTTTTCGACCATCTGAATAAACAATACAAAAAGAAGATGGACAACCATGTGCAACCCATTTGTAAAAATCAATATGAACTTCGGCTACAAGTCCACACATTTCAATATATGCGGTAGAATAAGGGCCTTCAACAGTACCTACATATTTAACTGGACGTTCTGGATCTGGAGCCTGAAATGGTATTTGGGCAATAGCAGTAGTACTAAACCATACCGCATAAGCCCGGGGTGCTACATTAGTAGCAAATGATTTTAAACTGCAAAACAATATTCAAACAAAATGATAAACCAATAATTTTTTTCATAAACAGTAATTTATTGATTAATACTAAAGGACAAATTTAAATAATAAAAAAATTATCAATAGAATACAAAATTCATCAGAAATGAGAAATTATCTATTTCCTTAATGATAGCCTCCGCCTAATGCTTTGTAGAGGTAAACGACTGATAACAATTCTTCTAATTCCGCATTATTTAACCCAATCTGCGCATCTAGCAAGCCACGTTGCGCATCCAGCACATCAATATAATTAGTAACGCCATTGATGTATTGCAAATAGGCTAATTGTGAATGGCTTTGGGCAGAGACTTCCAATCGTGCACGCGCAGCACGTACTTCCTGAACTTTGCGAAGGCTAACCAACGCATTATCTACTTCCCTGAAAGCATCCAGGACGCTTTTTTGGTATTGGTAAACTTCCTGTTCGTAACGGGCACGTTCGGCTTTCAGTTTGGCACGGTTCTTTCCCATGGCAAAAAGCGGCGTAAGCAGATCACCCGCAATAAACCAAGCCGGGCTTTTCAACAGATTTCCTAACTCATCACTCTCAACCCCTAAATTTCCGGTTAAGCGTATTTTAGGGAAAAGATCGGTTTGAGCTACACCTACATGGGCATTTGCTTCGCGTAACCGCAGCTCTGCCTGCCGCATATCCGGACGCCTCTGTAATAGAGAAGAAGGAAGCCCGACCGGTAAAGATGAGGGTAGATGTTGTGAACTGAATGATTGTCCACGTGGTATCTCGCTTGAATATTCACCAATAAGGAAAGATAAATCATTTTCTTTCAACTTTATTTGCCGTTGAAGGTCAGGGATCAATGTTTCCGTACGTGCTAATTCAATCTCTGCCTGGCGGAAAGGTGTTTCAGAAGTAAGTCCTCCCTCATAGCGGAGCTTGGCCAAACGAACCCCTTCTGCACGGGCATCTACCGTTTGCTGTACAATCATCAATTCACGGTCTAACGCACGTAGTTCATAATAAGCAGCCGCCACTTCGGCTATAAGCGTGAGTTGTAGCGCTTTTTGTGCTTCTACCGTTTGCATATATGAAGCAATGGCAGCTTCATTCGCCCAGCGAAGATTTCCCCAAAGGTCTAATTCCCACGAAAGAACGGCTTTAGCAGAAAATTCAGGATCGGGGTTCGGATTGTCCCCTCCGTAGTTCAAACGTTCCTTTTGTGCGTTCAGTCTTCCGTCGATTGAAGGAAACATATCCGCAAAAGAAATATGTTTAGCCGCTGCCATCTCTTTTATTTTAGCAGCAGCTATCAGCATATCTTTATTGTTTTCAAGTGCTGATAATATCAATTCCTGCAAAACGTTATCCGTATAAAGCGATTTCCATGATATATCATCTATGGAAGTTGTATCGGCATTCGCTTCAATCAAATCCGGTAAATCGAGTTCCGGACGGTTATATTCCTTGCCTATCTTACAAGAAGACAATATGATCAGACAAGCCAGTACATATATATGATGTTGTTTCATCTTCCTTTTCTTTTGATAATGGTACTTAAGCGCATCTTATTTCTCACTTTGTAGATTAATACAAAGAAGAAAGGTACGAGTACGATTCCCACAGTAATTGCTACCAACATGCCAAAGAAAACGCCTGTTCCTATACTGTGCCGTGATGCGGAACCGGGACCACTTGCCAAAACCAACGGTAACATCCCGAGGATAAATGCCAGTGAAGTCATCAATATAGGACGGAAACGCATCTTAGCCGCATGAATGGCCGCTTCAATCGGATTAACACCCGCATCGACCTGCACTTTGGCAAATTCAACAATTAAAATCGCATTTTTCGCAGCCAGCCCTATCAATGTTACCAATCCGATCTGGAAATAAATGTCATTATTCAATCCCGTTGCCCAAACACCCAGATAAGCTCCCAATGCTGCTATGGGTAAAGAGAGCAATACGGCTATGGGGACTACCCAACTTTCATATTGGGCAGCAAGGAAAAGAAATACAAACAGGAATACTAAGGCTAAAACAAATCCAGTCTGTCCTCCCGCCTGTTTTTCCTGAAAAGATAATCCGCTCCATTCTAACCCTATATTCTCCGGCATGTGTTCCCTCACGATACCTTCCATTACCGCCATTGCTTCACCCGAACTGTATCCTGGCGCCGCCACAGCACTGATAGCTGCCGTAGAGAACATATTGAAACGTTTGATCGTACCGGGTCCGGTAGTATAATGAGTCGATCCCAGTGCTGTTAATGGTATCATGGAACCGTTTTGTGCCCTTACAAAGAACAACCCGATATTTTCTTTGGTGGCCCTGTACGGAGCTTCTGCCTGTATATAAACTTTGTATATACGGTTGAACATATTAAAATCGTTCACATATACTGATCCTAAATAGGCTTTCATCGTAGAGAAAATATCGGCTACCGGAATACCCAGGAACTTCGCCTGGTCTCTGTCTACATCAAAGTATAATTGGGGTATTTCAGGTTGTAAAGCAGAAGATACACTACGTAACTCAGGCGCCTGAGCCGCGTAAAAGAGAAAGCTATCCGATGCAGCAATAAGGTTTTCCCAACTGGCATCTCCATGTGCCTCTAACTGCATCTCGATACCGCCGCTTTCTCCCAATCCCGGAATAACGGGTGGTCGGTTCAGGTAAGCTTTTACTTCAGGATAATAATAAAATCTATCCCTTGCTACTTCCATTACATCTTCAACTTTCATACCTGATGACTTACGCTCCTCCCAGGGCTTGAGGATAACCGTCAGCGTTGCCCGGCTTTGGGAAGTCCCTACCCGTGAACTACTACCGGTTACGTTCTGAACATATTCCACCGCCGGGATCTCTGTCAGGAACTTAACTGCCCGTTCGGTAACAATGCGTGTACGTTCAAGCGTAGCGCCTTCCGGCATTTCTAACTCAACTGTAAAGAAACCCTGGTCTTCTTCAGGAATAAAGCTGGTAGGTACTATCCTGTTTAGTAGGAAAATAAAGATCAAAGCCATCCCAAATCCAGCCAAAATACGTTTCGGATTACCTATCGCTTTGCTGAGAATAGAGACATATTTGCTATTTCCTATGCTTAACCATGTATTTATCTTACGGAATATAAAATGCTTTTCTTTCTTCGAAGGGCGAAGAAGTATAGCACACATGGCCGGACTCAATGTCAAGGCAACCACCGTAGATAATAAAACAGATACCACAATTGTTACAGAAAACTGGCGATATAACTGTCCTGTAATACCTCCCAGGAAACTAACAGGTATAAAAACAGCTGCTAAAACCATGGATGTAGCGATCAAAGCTCCGGATAACTCACGCATAGCCTTATGAGTAGCTTCTCGGGCAGTCAGCTTATCTTCTTCCATAATCCGCTCGACATTCTCTACCACTACAATGGCATCATCTACCACAATACCGATTGCAAGGATCAATCCTAACAGCGTCAGCATATTTAATGAAAAGCCCATTATCAGCATAAAGCCGAATGTTCCGATCAAAGAAATAGGTACAGCAATGGTAGGTATTAACGCTGCCCGCCAGTTTTGCAAAGACAGAAAGACAACCAATATAACTAATAATAAGGCTTCAAGAAGTGTTTTATAAACTTCATGGATGGATTGGGAAATATATTCCGTCATATCGAACGGGAACATATATTCAAGTTCTTCCGGAAAGTTTTTACTGATTTCTTTCATTGCCTCTTTCACACTTTCAGCTACTTCCAGCGCGTTTGCGCCAGGTAACATATAAATACCCAGGATAGCTGCGTTTCGGTTATTCAATCCGCTCTCCGTTGAATAAGAAGAAGCTTCAAGTGATATACGCGCTACATCCCGTAAACGAACAATTGATCCGTCTGCATTGGCGCGAACGACAATCTCCTCAAATTCTTTTACTGTAGAAAGACGTCCATGAGCCGTAACAGGCAAAGTGACATCGATATCCAACACCGGTTGTTTTCCCAACTCACCTGCTGCCGATTCGCGGTTCTGGTCTTTCAAAGCATTTTGTATATCCTGGACTGTTAATCCCATATTAGCTAATCTATCCGGGTACACCCATATCTGCATACCATAATAGCGGCTACCGATATTCGAAACACGTCCTATACCGGGTATGCGGCGAAGAACATCAAGAACGTTGATCGTTGCAAAATTGCTTAAGTATATTTCATCAAAACGGGGATCGTCTGAGATAAGGCTTAAGGTCATCAACTGGCTGGGAGCTTGTTTTTCTACCGTAATACCATTTTGTACAACTTCAGCAGGTAAACGTGATTCTGCCAGTTTTACACGATTCTGTATCTCCACAGCAGACAAGTCGGCATTCGATCCAACGTCGAAAGTTACCGTTACTGTTAATCCTCCTGAGTTGGAGCTACTGCTTTGCATGTAGATCATACCGGGAGTACCGTTTAATTCCTGTTCAATAGGTGTCGCAACGGCTTGTGAGACTGTTAGCGCACTTGCTCCCGGATAGGAAGCACTCACTTTCACTACCGGAGGTGTGATCTGCGGATATTGATCCACAGGAAGTGATATTAATCCGATAATTCCTATAATAACAATCAGAATGGAAAGAACTGTGGAAAAAACCGGACGATCTATAAAGAATCCCGGCTTCATAATTCACCCCTTTCTTCTAAATTCTCTAACGTTTCCTGATCGCTTGAATTGACCGCATGTACTTCTACACCGGGAGTGAGCTTATGATATCCTTCAATAACCACCAATTCGTTTTCACCTAAACCACGCTCAATAACGATATTGTTCATTATCTCAGGACCAATTTGTACAAACCGCTTTTCCGCGATATTATCACGACGGATAATGTAGATAAAAGCTCCCCCTTTCTCGATGGATACCGCTTTACGTGGTACAACGATGGCACGTTCACGCACATCCAGCAATAGCTTTACTTTCGTAAATTGTCCGGGAAGTAACCGTTGATTGGGATTAGCCAGTTCAGCACGGACACCGAATGTTCCGGTTTGCGGATCAACGATCGGGTCTGCGAAATCAACATATCCTGTAATGGGGTATTCCGTATTATCAGCTAAGGTAACGGTAACCGACGGTTGCCATGACCGGGCTGTATCACGTTCGCCAAAACGAACATTCCTACGTTCTGCGCGAAGATAATCCAAGGCTGTCATTTTGAAATCGACTAAAACCGTATCACTCTTTACCACGGCAGCCAGTTTTGAATTAACGCCGGGACCAACCAATGCACCCACATCGACAAAACGTTCGCTTATATATCCAGAAATAGGAGAAACTACTGTGGTATAATTCAGTTCTAACTGCGCCTGGTCAAGGTCTGCTTTACTGATTCCTATGTTTGCTTCGGCGTCTTCTAATGCAGCTGTTGCGTTATCCAGGTCTAATTGACTGGCGGCATGTTGCTCATATAAAGGAGTCAGGCGTTCAACATCACGTTTGGATTTGGCCGCTTGCGCTTCCGCTTTTTTTAATTGTGCTTTGGCTTTTTCCAGTCGGGCTTTGTATTGGGCGGAGTTTATAATGAATAAAGGTTCATTTTGCCGTACATATTTCCCTTCTTTAAAAAGCATTCGTTCCAAATAGCCTTCTACACGCGCATGTACTTCAACATAACTCGCCGCCCGGATACGTCCTACGTATTCCCCGAATATCTGGACATTGTCTTTGGAAGGTTTTTCTACAATAACTATAGGGAGTTTAGGCTCTTCTTTTTTACGGCATCCCGCCGTTAAAATAAGGATGGATACTAAGGCCATCGTTTTTAAGAATCGAAGTTCTTTCATCCGTGAGTTTTTTGTTTTTAATTATACGTATCTATTTTAAGAAACAAATAGTAGACATATTGTTTACAGAAACCTGTTAATTAAAGTTAGTTCACATAGTAAGAGGCAAATTAGCAAAGTTTAATCCATATATTAAAACAAAAAGGGAAAACACATTAATGGTGTTTTCCCTTGTATATGAAAGAAAGCCGCACCGCAGATATGAACAAACTCCGTATGACAGGATTTGAGTGCTTTGCCATCTTTGTAATCCGCTGTGCGAAGCATCCCCGAAGGGTGCGGCCCGCCATTGATGACAAGAGCTATGTCTCGGAATTATATTTAACTGATGAGTTTCCCAATCGAACAAGTGCGGCTTAACTCATCATCGTTTCTTAATAACACAAATATAAAGAGAAGGTTTAGAACTTCCAAATAAAAAAGTAGAAAAAAAGCCCTTAATCCACCACGCAAAAAAATAGAGACAAGGTAATACCTT
>DAMCDT010000112.1:0-3735 GCA_032058265.1 Tannerellaceae bacterium | reverse complement strand
CGTTATATCCTCTAAAAAGATTCTTTATTTCACTTTATCTACGATCGCTTTGAAAGCTTCCGGATGGTTCATAGCTAAATCGGCTAATACCTTACGGTTGATTTCAACTCCTTTTGCATGTAAAGCACCCATCAGGCGTGAATAAGACATACCTTCCAAACGTGCGGCTGCGTTGATACGTTGAATCCACAATGCGCGAAAATTACGTTTTTTGTTACGACGGTCACGATAAGCATACGTCAAACCTTTTTCCCACGTATTCTTTGCTACTGTCCATACATTTTTACGAGCGCCATAGTATCCTCTCGTAAGTTTTAAAATCCGTTTTCTTTTTGCTCTTGAAGCAACATGATTTACTGACCTTGGCATAATCTAATCTGTTTTTGAATGTTAGCGCCATCACTTTCGGATGATCTTTTTTGCTAAATACATTCGGTTAATAAAAATCGTTGTAAGACTCGTTTAACTTTAGGTTAGTTACTTCATACAAAGTAATTCCTTCACACTATTTTCATTTGATGCGTGCACCAATCCGGTGTGAGTTAAATTTCTTTTCTGCTTTTTAGTCTTCTTCGTCAGAATGTGACTTTTATAAGCATGTTTTCTCTTGATTTTACCTGTTCCGGTAAGGGCGAACCTCTTTTTGGCACCGGAATTAGTCTTCATCTTAGGCATTTTCCAATTTTATTTAATTATTAAACTTCATACCTTCCACACTTTAAGGAAGGTTTATTCTTCTTTGTTATTTTCTTCTGTATTTGTTTCAGGTTCCGTTTTAGGTTTAAGTGTTATCACTTTTTTAACCTGTGGTTTAGGAGCTGATGCTGTCGGTGCCGATGCTCCAGCCTTTTTTGGAGAAAGCATTATAATCATGCGCTTTCCTTCTAAAGCAGGTAATTGCTCTACTTTACCGTAATCTTCCAGATCATTTGCGAAGCGGAGCAATAAAACTTCCCCTTGTTCTTTGAATAAAATAGAACGTCCTTTAAAGAACACGTATGCTTTAACCTTAGCTCCTTCTTCCAAAAAACTTTTGGCATGTTTGAGTTTAAAGTTATAATCGTGATCATCTGTCTGAGGCCCGAAGCGGATCTCTTTTACAATGACTTTCACTGATTTAGCTTTTTGCTCTTTCTGACGCTTCTTTTGTTGGTAGAGGAACTTTTGAAAATCTGTTATTTTACAAACGGGGGGTACTGCATTTGGTGATATTTCCACAAGGTCGAGTCCCTGATTTTCCGCTATTCTCAAAGCTTCAGCAGTAGGATATACCCCTGTTTCAACATTATCACCAACTAAACGAACTTCAGGAACGCGGATACGTTCATTAATTCTATACTGATTTTTCAGTTTATCGCTTTCTCTTTCTCTCTTCATTAAAAAGAATTATTCTCCTCGTTATTAATTTAATTATCAATTATTTATCTTTATTCTTTTGCCAACGATTCATCATTTCCTCTACTTCATCGTTTAAAAGCGCAGCAAATGTAACAATTTTCATGGAACCTTTATCACCTTCACCCTGTTTTCTTACAGAAACTTCGTTATTTTCAGCTTCTTTCTCTCCGACGATGAGCATATAAGGGATACGCTTCAATTCGTTGTCACGTATTTTTCTTCCTACTTTTTCATTCCTGTCGTCAACTATAACGCGTACATCCTGGTCTTCCAGTTGACGGGCTACCTCCCATGCATAATCATTGTACTTCTCACTAACAGGCAGTATAGCTACCTGATCCGGTGTAAGCCATATAGGGAATTTACCTCCGGTATGTTCAATCAGTACAGCGACAAAACGTTCCATTGAACCAAACGGTGCCCGATGGATCATAACCGGACGGTGTTTTTTATTGTCTTCACCGGTATATTCCAGTTCAAATCGTTCAGGCAAACTATAATCCACCTGGATGGTTCCTAATTGCCAGCGGCGCCCGATGGCATCTTTAACCATAAAGTCGAGTTTCGGGCCATAGAATGCGGCTTCGCCTAGTTCTACTCTTGCTTTTAATCCGGCTTCCTGACAAGCTTCGATTATAGCTGTCTCTGCTTTTTCCCAGTTTTCTTCCGAACCTATATACTTTTCTTTATTATTCGGGTCACGTAATGATATCTGAGCTTCGAAATTCTCAAAATCAAGTGCCTTGAATATAATAAAGATAATATCCATTACTTTCAGGAACTCTTCCTTCAACTGGTCCGGACGACAAAATAAGTGAGCATCATCTTGTGTAAACCCACGTACCCTGGTTAAACCATGCAACTCGCCACTTTGTTCATAACGATACACCGTTCCAAACTCGGCAAAGCGGATTGGCAAGTCTTTATATGAGCGGGGCGTTACCTTATATATCTCACAATGATGAGGGCAATTCATCGGTTTCAGCAAGAACTCTTCTCCTTCCTGAGGTGTATGTATCGGCTGGAATGAATCCTTTCCATACTTTTCATAGTGACCGGATGTCACATACAATTGTTTACCTCCGATATGGGGAGTCATCACTTGCTGATAACCGTATTTCTTTTGAATACGTTTCAGGAAGTCTTCCAAACGTAAACGTAATTGCGTACCACGCGGCAACCATAAAGGAAGCCCTGCTCCTACTGCCTGCGAAAAAGCAAATAGTTCCAACTCTTTGCCAATCTTCCGGTGGTCACGTTTTTTTGCTTCTTCCAAAAACGTCAGATATTCATCCAACATTTTCTTTTTAGGGAAAGTAATTCCATAAAGGCGAACTAGCTGTTTACGCTTTTCGTCACCGCGCCAATAAGCTCCGGCAACACTTAAAATCTTTACCGCCTTTATATAAGAAGTATTCGGCAAGTGTGGCCCACGGCATAAGTCGGTAAAGTTACCTTGCGTATAGGTTGTAATGGTTCCGTCTTCCAGTTCGCTTATTAATTCTGTTTTATAGACTTCGCCCCTCTCACCAAACATTTTAACGGCATCATTCTTCGCAATACTTTGACGTTTGATCTCTTCTTTACGGGCGATCAATTCCATCATCTTTGCCTCGATAGCAGGAAAATCGCTTTCTTTTATTGTTTGTCCTTCTCCCGGATCAACATCATAATAGAAACCGTTTTCAATAGCAGGGCCAATACCAAACTTAACGCCCGGATATAACTCCTGTAAAGCTTCCGCCATTAAGTGCGCACTTGAATGCCAATATGCATGTTTACCTTCATCGTCATCCCACTTCAACAATTTAACTGATGAATCCTGTGTGATCGGGCGACATAAGTCCCATGTCTCACCATTTACATCGGCAGCCAAAACATCTTGCGCCAAACGCGAACTAATACTTTCCGCTATTTCGAGTGCTGTTACTCCTTCCTTAAATTCCCTTACGGAGTTATCAGGAAATGTAATTTTTATCATAATTTATTCACTATAAATCCAATAATACAAAATAAGGTGCAAATTTACGATTCTTTTCGGAAATATAGCCAATTCAAAAGCATTATTTAAAATATACAGACGTTTGGCTTATTTATTATTCATAAGATTAAAAAAATCCTGACAGGAAACTGGCATTCAAATCACCTTTACAGGGCTTTTATAACAGTATTAATCACCTATCACTTTACCTCCTAACTTATTGTCTATAAAGAAGAAATGAGTGGAATATTATCTTCCACTCCAAAAACCATTCTTACACTTTTAAGGTATCATAGTCACTTTAGGAAATAATGTACATTATTAAAAATATAACGTACATGATACATTATTTAATG
>DAMCDT010000111.1:3961-10883 GCA_032058265.1 Tannerellaceae bacterium | reverse complement strand
ATATTCCTCCCGAGTGCCCGCCTCCACCGAATGTAACATCCACATATACTCCTGAAGGTTGTATATTGAGTCCATCCAGACTTTCCTGCAACATCACCGGCACATGATAACACACCTTTTTACCTTCCATCACTGTTTTAACGCAACGCGTTTCTTATTAAATAGTGTAAAATTACATATTAAAAGATGTACCTACCAAATAGTTCAACGGAAAAAATATGTAAAGTTTTCAACACGAACGATGAAATCGTTTTTTATTTTTTAAAAATAGGAGGGATGACGCAAAAAAATGATATCAAACATAGTAAAAGATTATCCGACTTGTTTTTATGTGCAAAGACTGAAGTAATAATTTAAGTATATGATAAAGTAATTATCTAATTGATTAATAAATAAAGTCGTGTCCCAGATTAGTCCCTGGAATATAACGATAATTTGCCTCAAGGGTCACGAGATTTTTATATTTTCCTCCGTTGCATTTTATCTGCCACCAGCCGGTGCACCAATATCCACCAGCCGGTGGATTAATATGCACCAATTGGTATATTAATATCCACCGGTCGGTGGCAGATAAAATGTACGGCGATTTTGAATTAATTCCTACTTATATTTTCACGAAAGGATCACGGTTTAAGAATAGTATGGTTAAATGCTATTTTCCTCTAGTATAATATCGTTGTCCTGATACAACATAGTAGACTTCTTAACGTTTGAATAGATAGTATACTATTATTTATAATCAACCCTTGTGAAGAATATATTCTGGAAAGACTATTGGTCGGATAAAACACATGGAGAACATCGTTCCCAATCGGAAGATTTCTTAGAAAAAGAATCAAAAGAAAAGCTCTTTCATCTGGGAGCCGGAGGAAAACTTTTAGACTTCGGCTGCGGATCAGCGGATTTACTGGCGTACTATGCTCGAAATTATGAGTTTAGTATCGGCGCCGACTGGTCTGCTTCTATGATAAATAGAGCACAAGAAAGACTGGACTCATTCGATCTTCAAGGGAAATACCGGCTCTTTCAATCGGATGATAATCATATCTGGGAAATTATAGATAATGAATTGGGAAAAGATTTCAGGTTCGATTGTATTACGGCTGGGCAGGTAATACAATATTTCAACAAAGAACAGGTAGATCATTTTATATCAAATGCTTTTTTACACTTATCAGATAAAGGAAAGATCTGTTTGTTTGATATTGTTGATTCGAGAACGTATGAACTCTGGCGGGCAGGGCTCTTTAATAGGGAATATGTAAATCTTTCTGTTCTTGGTAGGATATTAGTCAACAGGTTACGTATTGTGAAAAACAGGTTAAGCGGTAAACCTTTGCATGATTTAGGTTATATCTATCCGCCGGCATTGTTTATGGAGCTTGGGAGGAAATACAATCTTAACGTTTCATTTGCCCACTCGATGTATTATGAATACCGCTATCATATAATATTCTCAAAGCAGCATTAGATCATAAGTAGTTTGCTTCCAATAGGTCAATGAGTTTATTATCGAATATTTCAACTCCGTAAATGTTTAGATGATCCTTGTCGTAAAAGTGTATCGAATCGTTTAATTCCACCATTTTATTAAAGTCATAAAAAGGACCGTAGGTTTTCATCTTATCAATGAACCAATCCCTGTTTGTATAGCTTTTAAGTAAAGAATGTGTAATAGGAGCATCAATTAAAATGTAGGGATACCCTTTTTCTTTGAGTATTTGGATAACTTCTTCGAAAGCCTCAAACTGTTTATCTTTAAAGTCTAATACAGTTTCTGACGCTTCCTGCGGGTGATAATAATGTAAATCCTTTTCGACATATCCGCCGGGAATGTATGTGTTCTGGCCGATAACTGTCGGTTCTTGATAACCGGCATTTAAGTTTAATACATCCCGGAAATAGCCATAGAACAATGTGTTGTAAACTTTTAAGTTGTTTATATCCAAAGCCATTTCCATGGAGTATTTATCATTCCTGTCACAGCCTATGATATTTAACGCCGACTCTACGCCATCGGTCGTAAAGAAATAAGGAAATACATCATAAACGATCATTTTAGGATGTATCTGGTCTAAGTATCTTTCAAGTAAAAGCTTTGTCTGGATCGGTGTTTGCGAACTCGATCCTAAATTAAAAGCCGATAATCCGCGCTTCTCGAAATACCTTGTATCGATTCCCCTGAACGCATGGGAAGAGCCTATGATTAGTACATCAATATCTTTTATATTCTTTGCTTCCGATAGGCGGGAGTACATTTGTCCGTCCATCTTGATCCCGTAATTTAAATTGGAATAAAGGACTTTCGATCCGGTGAATCCCCATAGCAGCACCAAAGCCGGATATAGTACGGCGAATAGTAAAACGAAAGATATTATTAATCGAATGAACCGTTTCATCTGTGTGCTCTTTAAAATTGGAAATAAATAAAAGCAGATTCCACCAGAGGCATGAATATAATGATCGTAAAGACAATCAGGATATAGAACGCCCATCTATACCGCCGTTTCCATGTAAGACCGGTCTTTTCAATCGCATATTGGTTCTCTCTCCCAAGCCACTCCATCACAGTAAATACAACTATCAGAACAAGTACTGTCACGGCTTCTAAATTACGTCCGGCAAAAACAGGAACAGTAAATAAAGAAGAAGAGAAAATCCCTTTGATGTAACTTAAGGCATGTGTCATGTTCTCCGCTCGGAAAAATATCCAGGCAAATACTGTCAGCCCGAAAGTAACGACCATAGCTATTAATTCGCTAGCGGTCGGCAATAGTTTTCCCTGTGCGACAATTTCAATGTTCTTGCGGTTCTTGTTCATTAACATAAGCGGCAGGAAATAAAAGGCGTTCAACGCTCCCCATACTATAAATGTCCAATTGGCTCCATGCCAGAATCCACTCAAAAGAAAAATGATAAAGGTATTCCGTATTTTCATCCAAAGGCCACCTCGGCTACCTCCTAAAGGAATATATACGTAGTCTCTGAACCAGGTGGATAATGATATATGCCAGCGTCGCCAGAACTCGGCAATATCTCTGGAGAAGTAAGGAAAAGCAAAATTCCTCATCAAATTGAAACCGAATAAACGTGCCGTTCCGATAGCAATATCAGAATAGCCGGAGAAATCGCCATAGATCTGGAACGTGAAGAACAAAGCTCCTAATAACAAAGCGCTGCCCGGATAGGAGTCTGAGTTATTAAATATCAGATTAGCAAACTTGGCACAGTTGTCGGCAATTACTAATTTTTTAAAGAATCCCCACAGGATTTGCCGTAGACCATCAACAGCCCTGGAATAATCGAAAGTTCTTTTGACATAGAATTGTGGAAGCAAGTTCGTTGCCCGTTCAATAGGCCCTGCCACGAGTTGAGGAAAGAAACTGACGAAAGCCGCAAAAGCGATGAAGTCTTTCGTGGGTTCCAGTTTCCTTTTGTATACATCAATAGTATAACTCATGGTTTGGAAGGTATAAAAACTAATTCCAACCGGTAGGATGATGTTCAATGACCGTGCGTTTATTGATACCCCAAAGAAAGAGAATGCAGTAATGAAGTTGTCAAGGAAGAAATTATAATATTTGAAGAAGCCCAGAAAGCCAATGTTTATAAGGATACTTACCCATAATAATACTTTCCTTTGTTTATTTCTCTCTTCCTTAGATAAAGCGATACCTATAATATAATCTGTTACTGTACTGAAGAGGATCAAAGATAAAAAGCGATAATCCCACCAACCATAAAAGACATAACTCGCAACAACAACGAATAAGTTCTGCCATTTCAGGTTTTTATTTACAACGAACCAATAGATAAGGAAAACTACCGGTAAAAATATCGCAAAGTCGATGGAATTAAAAAGCATCCGTTATGTGTTTAGCTGTATTTCCATATTAATAGAGTATTCTCATACAATCGCTCAAAAATATAAACTATTGGTTTAATATGGAAGAAAAACATTTTTTATTTATTGTATCATTATATGTTTTAGATTTGCTCATTACTGAAGATAAATAGCTAATGTCCTATATAAAAAGAGACGTTACCAAATTTAATTGATAGCGTCTCTTTCGGTAAAGCTGGTATTTGTATTAACTATTTACATGTTATGCATTAGCATTAGCTGCTACGGATTTAGCTTTTCTGTTTCTATCATTTTTAGCCTTTCTTAGCCTTAAAATAAGATAAGAACCATAGATCAGAAATAATGAAATGATATTGATATATCGCTTTGCTTCTGCACTAACCTTTATATCTGCTAATCCGAATGCCGGTGCACGTCCGCTCGTTGCCGGTTTTGCTGCCTGGGCATTTTGTCCGCTGTTTTCGGATTGTCTTGCTGTTTCGCCTCGTCCTCCTTGTCTATTGCCAGATGTATGTCCGGCATTTTCTTCACTACGTCCTTCGGTTGGTGCGGGTCTTGCTGTTTCACCTTGTCTGTGTGTGGATTGTCCGGCTGCTACTTCAATGGTGGGTTGTGGCGAGCGCCCTCCCCGTGGATTCATCATACCGCCTATTTGTATTCCCATCGCATGGATAAATAAGGTTGCATAAAGAACATACGCCCATTTCTGAACTTTTTTCCATGTGGCATATTTCATTTTTTTGCGAACCCAATCAAAGGAAGTAACCCACAGAGGGATGAAAATGATCAGCATAATGACACCCAGTATGAAACTGAAACTGCTTATTCCGGCCCCTAAATTACTGGCTACTTTCGTATTTGCCAAATATTCGGTATTGTTGGTGAAGTATTGGAAAGAACCCGGAAGGTTATTCATTACACGTATCCATGAATGTGCAAGAACCGGGAATCCGGATATAATGGATAATTCTTTTCGTATGCTGAGCAGCTTTTTGACACTTTTTATCTTTGGGTCAAGCGCACCCATGTACATGATAATGATCAGTAATGGATGCCCGAACGTACCCATGTGGATATAGTCTCTTACGATCTCTCCCAGAAATGGAATTCTTGCTAAACCAGGCATTTCGATTCCGAATATCCTGCAAACAGAAGGAAGTGCCACCAGCGCAAAAGGTATTGCCAGGATAATGTAATAAACTGTTGCATGTTTTCTTATTGACTTGGCCAATAAGATACATATCACTGTAAGAATAATCAGAGAAGTCAGCAACGGTGCGTTGGTTCTCAGAAAACCCAGCAAATCTATTAATAATTTAATCATTAGTAATTATTCGTAATATTTCAGTTTACCCAATGAACTGATCTGATCGGAAGTAACAACAATTCCCTGCGTAGCGACAGCTGTTTCCGGATTAATGCAGTAAACGGCCGGTTGACTATTCGTTATGGTAACGGGTACATAAGCTATACCATTATCAACATAAGGAGTGTTTCCAAAGCCTGAAACGCCTGACGGCATTCCGGTTACATACGTAAGTTTCTTGTCTTCGCCTTTAAATATGGCTAAGCGATTAGCCGTGAAACCGGTTTCTGTTAGTGGCCTGTCATACATCAGCAATAGGAAGTAGTCTTCTGTGATATGCCATGAACGGACAAATGACGCACCGCTTGACTGTTCTTCAATGTTGCAATAATAGTCAGGGTCAAATTCTTCCGTACCGGCTTTGATACGTACAACACCTGCAGGCAAAGTTGTTTTTTGTACTTCGGCAGACATCGTCTTGGCATAACTGGGTGAGAATACATAGATATCACCGTTATCAGCCGGCCATATCATCTGGTAATATTGAGATTTATTACGTCCGGCAGCATAACTGATCTTATCTGTTTTAATAAGCTTCTTTGAAGTAAAATTATCATTGTCGAATATAGCCACCCAAGCTTCGTTCGGATGTTGTGTCCATTGCAATTCACCTTCTACATAAGCGCCGCTATTGGTACCGCCGGATTCTGTTTTAACTAACTCCGGATATACAACATACTCACCACCGTCTGCCTTTACACCATACTGGCTAAGTCCCATCGGAACAGCAGCAGAATATATTTTGTTATTAACTTGCAGAAGACCGGCTAATGTTACATATTCTCCGTTGCCCAGGAAATTCTCTGATATGATTACATCTTTCTCTGTTTTGGTTTCGTTGTCCATATTTATAGAAGTAAACAGAAAACCTTTTGGTAAAAAGCCGTTTTCGTCAGCGTTTTCTGTTCCCATATCACCTGTTGATGAGGTAATCATCGTATTATTATATATTCCATAAGAAGTGAATCGTCTGGTATCAAATATATTATCACGTTCAACTACATTGCCGTCTGCATTCAATCTATACGAAGAACTTGTTCCGGCATTTCCCTGGTTATATACCAGACGGTATAAATATTTATCCTGGTAATAGATCCAGTAACTACCTGTTTCTGTTACTTTACCATTGTTTTTGGCTGTTGTCGAACCTTCGGCCAACGTATCGACAGTTATTATGGAATTAGCTTCTTCGGCTGTTGCGGTAACAATGTACTTGTATACAGCTTCAGCGGCAGGATTTGGATTCGGATTTGGATCTACCGTATCGTCATCACAGGATGCAAACAGGCAACATGCCATCATCATTGCAGCAAGAGCCATCGTTAAATAATTCTTTTTCATTTCATTAATTATTATGTTTGTACTATTTATTATATATAAGGAAGAGATATACTCTTCATCATTAATTTCCAAAATAAATCCTCACTTTACCATAGAATGCCCGGCCTGCTTTCTGCAAACTGAAATTATCATACAGTTTTTCATCTGTGAAATTCCTGCATTCGAATGATAGGTTATAACGTCCGTTTTGCAGAGCATAAGAGATCGTAATATTATGCGAGAATTGTGATGGGACGATAAAGTCAGAATCACTGCCTACAACTTCTGAAAAAAGAGGGAAACTGTGCATATATAAGTTGTCGTAAGTAAATGTCAAGAGGTTACCTTTCTTCCAAAGATCACGCCAATAT
>DAMCDT010000111.1:0-3951 GCA_032058265.1 Tannerellaceae bacterium | reverse complement strand
ATATAAAGTAACGTCTGAGTTGGCAAAACGATACGGCATATTTGGCATGCGGGCTCCATACGTGATACTTTCCTGGGTTGTTCCACCGGCAGTGGTTTTTACATTATCGCGTACATTCATTTCCGTATAGTTTCCACCGATGCTTAACCAGTTAGCGAAACCATACCGGGCGGAAATGTTATATCCTTTTGTCTTTACTTTTCCGTGATTCTCGTAAGCAGCACCAGATTTTCCGCCGCTCAGGTCAACCAGTTTACGTTGAATATAATCTTTTGTATCCCGGTAAATCAGCCCGCCTTCAACATATACGGTATGTTTTCCGAATATCTCATTATAGCTCAGGTTGAAGTTGATATTGTCACTGTTTTCCGGTTTGATAGATAAGTCTCCTGTTTCCAGGTCTTCGTCGCCAAACATCTCTTCGTTGGTAGGTAGCCTGTAAGCCTTTTCATAAGAAAGTTTTGCTTGCAAACCTTTCAGTATAAAATAAGTTCCTGCTGCACCATATCCCATTGAACCGACAGAATTGGTAGTCCGTGTATATTCATCCTGCGCCGACGAAGTAGCGATAGGGCCAGCAATAAATTGGTGGTAATATTTACCAAAGGCAGAAAAATTCCAGTTTTCCGAAGGCATCAGGCGATAAGATAATCCGCTGATGTTTTTACGTGTCTCTTTCGCGATAGCATCTTCACTGGTGTTCTTGTTTAATAAAGAACGGTTGGAACGTTTGAAATCATTCAATACATGATTAAACGTAAACATGTGTGCTCTTCCCAGGCGATAATTGGCTGTGAATGTCCCGTTCCAGTTTTCATTGTTTGATCGTGTATGCTGGTAAGACTGTTCACCGGGCGCTTTCAGCGGACGCCTTTCACCACGCCAGTTAAATTCATACGTGGAAGTATCGACATTATGTGTTATATTCTTATTATAATTAGCTGTAAGTACAACGTCTAACCCTTTTGTTAACAGATCATGTTTGCGATATTCCAATGAAGGCATCAGCGAATGGCCTTTCCGGTATTTTGCACCATACACTACTTCCTGGCGTACACCTGTTTGTATATCTTTATTCATATTTGAATAGGTGAAACCTATCATCAAACGGTCCGCCCATTTCTTATTAACTATACCGATCTTGCCGATAATCGCTTCATTATGATAGGTATCATGAAAGCGTTTTACATGTTCTATTTTTGTTTTGTTAATTCCTCCGGTTTCAAAATCCTTTACCGGCGTGTCCACATAGTAGTTGTTATCGGAGTAATTCTGGAAAGCATTAATTTCATAGGTAAAACCATTTTCAAAAGTCTGGCCGAAATTAAAGTATGACCTATGCGTATTAAATGAACCATAAGAGTAGGAAGCGTCAAGGAACCATCTCTTTATATTCTTTTTAGTAATGATATTGATTACCCCTCCAATAGCATCTGTTCCGAAACCGACAGGCACCACTCCTTTATACACTTCGATACGTTCAGCGTAGTTAACAGGAATATTGTTCAGTCCGAACGAACTACCTACACCTTCCTGCGGTACACCGTCGATAAAGATCTTGATATGCCTGCCGCTGAAGCCGTCCATCATCAATTGCATATCCGAACCTACGCCCCCTGATTCACGGAGTTTCATACCCGGAGCCTGCGCCAATGCCTGGCTCAGGTTTTGTGTTGAATTCTGTAAAGATTTCGTATCGATAGCAATGGCATTATAAGCCGAACGCTTCAGACGGGTAACTCCATTGGAGATTACCACCACTTCGTCCAGTTCCTCGACTTGAGGCGATATTGTTATATTCTGTTTGAGCCTCTCATTATTAAGTAGTTTAACATTTTTTTCTACTGTCTTATATCCAATGGCGGATACCACCAGTGTATAATCACCAGCAGGAGCTTTAATATGGTAAATACCTTCCTGATTGGTGCTGCTTCCATAACTGGTGCCTTTTAGATAGACTGTGGCAAAATCAACTATTTCCTTTTCCGTAGAAATTATTTTCCCCGAGATCATAGCACTCCTTTCCTGTGAGAGTGCAGCGACTGAAAATAATAATAGGGAAAATACAAGCGGTATACTATATAAATTAGCTTTCAATGCTTATGAGTTTGTTTCGTTAATAAACTTCGCAAAGGTCTTTATAAATCAAAAAAGCATCAATCGCAATTAATAGGTAAAGTGAGATAGCTCCTGTAAGATTTAATAGCTATTTGTAGGTAGTGGTGGTGAAAGCTTTGAAAGGAAAAATTTTATCTAATATTTTTATAAATCCAGTTCAATATTAACTTCTGTTCCTTTTCCCGGTTCAGAATAAATATCTATACGGCCACCGAAAGCAGAAAGCCGTTTGCGCATGTTGTTTATTCCCATCCCCATAGAGACAAGTTGAGGATCAAATCCACAACCATTGTCCACGACCGAAAGATAAATGGTTTTTTCATCCATGGTAAGATGGATATTTATATGGGACGCCGCGGCATGACGTAGCGCATTATTAACCAATTCATAAGCACAACGATAAAGAACTAATTCCTTTTCCTGGTCAAACCGGTGATAGGGTTCTGTGAAATGGAATTCTACTTCCGGAATGGAACGGGAGAAATCATCTAATGCTTTAAATAAACCCTCTTCTACAAGAATGGCGGGCATTATATGGTGCGCTACACGTGTCAGTTCCACTATTGATTTGTCAAGTCCGTCCAGCGCCTTGCTAAAATATTTTGCTTCCTTATTTTCGATGATTGAATACGATTTTATATTATCCATATTATTCTTTACTACAGATAACATGGCGCCAACGCCATCATGTAAATCCCGTGCAATAATTTCACGTTCTGTTTTTTCAGCCTTCAATGCAGCACGGGCAATGATAAGCTTCTTCTCTTGTTCCAGTTGCGTTAATTGCTGTTCTGCTATTTTTCGTTTTTGTATAACCAAACGGTGACGGTAAAATAAAAGGCCGATAATTGACAATAGGGCAATAGCTATGGCTGCTCCTAAACCCATGTATAGTTTCTGTTCTGCTTCCAGGGAAGCAATACGCATTTCTTTTCTTTCCGTCTGATATTTTACTTCCATATTAGCCAACGATTCTTTCATTTGTTGATCATTACCTTTGATCATAATCTCTTGGTATTTTGATACATAATATTCAGCTTTTTGTTTATTACCCAGATGGATGTTGGCGATAGCCATATAAAATGCTGCAAACGATGCCCTGTCTACGCTGGTAGAATCAACCTCCCATACTCTAAACGCCATTTCTTCACTGTTTTTGTACTGTTTGGCATGATGGTAAATATCGGAAAGGGTCATCCATGAAGATAAATAGAATGAAGTGGCATTAAGCTTCTCGGCTAGGGCGAGTCCTTTGTTGGCGTATTCAATGGCCGTATCAAAATCGTTTAATCCGGAGTAAGATACGGCTATGGATTGGAGACTAAGCTGTTCATAATAGGTATTGTTTATTTTCCGGCTCAATATCAACGATTTGTTAAAATGCTCAATAGCTTTCTCAAACTCTTGTTTATCCAGGAAAATATTGCCTAATGTGTGGTTGGCTCCCATTTCAACATCATCCAGAGACAATTCTCTCGCAATGACCATCGCCTCTTCGAGGTATTGTTTTGCGCGATCCCAATGGTTTAATATTCTATATATTGTGCCGGTATTAACCAGTGAAATAGCCCGCATCCTACATATACTATCGCTTACAGCCAGGGCTTTCAGTAAATAATCTAAAGCGGTATGATAATCATTTTGATTTCTATACAGGGTGCTCATACTTCCGTAGGCACTCATCTCCAATTCTTTATCACCCGACTCAAGAGATAATTCCAGGTACCTGTTCAGGTATACCTGTGAGGTATCGAAGCTCCTTTTCTGATAATAACAAATACCCAGCATATTGTTAAGAGTGGCGCGCTGCTCTAAATCTCCCTTAATTTTTTC
>DAMCDT010000110.1:0-10951 GCA_032058265.1 Tannerellaceae bacterium | reverse complement strand
GCGTCATTAACAGTTCATCAAGAACGCGTTGACCTTTTTGCAGATAATGAATATTATCGGTAACCTTATATGCCTCTAATAAAGCAGAAGCTGTCCAGTACATTGAAAGATTACATTGTTTGTACATATCGTTGCGTTCTACCTTTTTACCTACTAAATCTTTTGAACCATATCCACTACAAGACCAATACGTTTCGAAATCTTCCCAACGTCCGGTAGGTATTATTTCTTCTTCTATTACTTTTAAGCTGGATAATGCGGCCGTCTTAAACCTATTATCATTTGTCAATTGATAAAGCTTCAATAAAAACAATGCCGACATAGCACTTTCGGGAGATTCCTTTAATTGCGGTATTATTTCCAATGTTTCAATATCCAGCCAAGCCGGAAAATATCCTGTCGGACTCTGAAGTTGGAGCAGTTTTTCTGCATAACGTTTCGAATAATCCAATAATCGTTTATCTTTCTCCAGCTCATCATACCACTGAAGCATAATATAAGCGGTCCAACTCATATCTAAAATATGGAACGGTGATTTTCGAACATCCCGCGTGACGGGGTTCCTGTTAGAATTACCCCAGTAGGCGGTATTCCATCCTTTTGACCGATTATATTTCTTACCGTTAATATCTACTTGCTCCATTTCGGTAGCAATTACGCCGTAAAACAAACCATCTTTCTGTGGAGCCGATAAAGCAAGCTCTTTCGATAAAAGCGCCTTCTTTTTTAGTTCTTCATTATTGGTTCTTCGTGCGTATCTGTACAGGCCGCTGGCCGCGCGAATGGAACTAAACCAAGCCTGATTCCAAATCGAACGCATTTCACGCTCATTTATTTCACCGGGATATCCTGGGCTTTGGGTTACATTTACAATAAATACAGGAGCCCCTACCCTCTTACCATTTAATTCAAATTCTTGCCATACAGTTTTTTCCCATAAGTTAAAAGCCCAGTTATAAGAGTAATTACAATATTTCTCAAATAACTTTCCTGATAAATCAGCTTGTTTAAAAACTGGCTCACCTTTCTCTTGCCAAAACGAATTCAATACATACCGAAAAGGGTTTGACTGAATTGAAGCATCTCCAGTTGAATGGTACACAAAAAAACTCAATTCTATATTCCCTTTTGAGAATATAGCTCCATCCGTTTTCTGATACAGCACATGTTCTTCCACTTTAGTCTTACTCATTCCTAAAGTCAATTGATTAGTCAGTACATCCAAATCCATATAAATATGGTATCCGGGATCCATATAATTGTTTTCTGTATCCGGAATTACCATCAATGTATTTTGCATGTCCTGAAAAATCAAAGCGGGAGTACGGAATACATGCCTGTCAATTACATATTTATTTGTAGGGGTTAAATGGGGAGCCCAATGAAAACTTGGTTTAAATGAAGGTGTTATTTTAATAGCACAGTCATGCTGCTTTACATTTTTATTTAAGGTATATTTAACCGTTACTTTTGTAAGTTCCGGGTTAATAGAACTAACCTGTATTTCTGCAGGATTTTCGCCTATACGGTCGGCATTGATCTGTTTTATTAATTTTATAACAGATGTCTTTTCGGTATTTACCGGCCAGACAAGTGGATTAATAAAACAACAGCACAATAATATAATTAAAATACGTTTCATTTCAACTTAATTTATTTTCGGTAAATTGTCCTAATTGTATGTATTTTGCATACATATCAATATAGACACTATATTTCTCGGGATCAGGCAAGTATTCAGTAATAAATCCTTTTCCTAATGATTGTTGAGCATCTTCTATTCTGGGATAAACACCGGCAGCTACACTGGCAAACATAGCTGCTCCCAAAGCACAAGCCTGCTCCGCTTTTGATACTTTGATAGGCATACCTAATACATCAGCCAATGTCTGCATTACGAAAGGAGATTTTAAAGAAATGCCCCCTATTGCAATTACAGAATCAATCTTTATGCCTTGTTGAAGAAAGCTATCTACTATGGCCTTTGAGCCAAATGCTGTTGCTTCAACTAATGCCCGGTAAAGTAAAGGAGCGGTCGTTCCTAATGTCAGCCCATACACAGATCCTTTTACCGACTGGTTAGCAACAGGCGTACGCCGGCCATTCAGCCAATCAACAGCAATTAGACTGCTTTCGTTCAAGTCAATTTGCTCTGCACAAGAAGCTAGTTCTGTAAGGATAGAGTCGGAAAATTCATGTAAAAGGATTTCTTTTGTTTTATCATCTAATACTGAACTCTTAGAAATATATTGCTTCATTGGCCATGCCAGCAACTGTTTATACCAGGCATAAACATCTCCAAATGCAGATTGGCCGGCCTCAAGTCCTATCATATCCGGAATTACAGAACCATCTACCTGGCCACATATCCCTTCTATTAAATGATCAGCCATATCTTTATACGAAGAAACCATTACGTCACAAGTTGAAGTACCCATAACACGCACAAATGTATAAGGTTTTATTTCTGCTCCTACAGCACCCATATGGCAATCCAATGCGCCTACGGATACTACAACTTGTGGGGATATACCCAACCTTTTTGCCCATTCGTCAGTAATTGTCCCGACAGACATCTCGCTAGTGTAACAATCTACAAAAAGATGATCTTTAAAAACATCCAGTAAAGGGTCTAAAGTATTCAGAAATTCAGGTGAAGGAAGTCCACCCCATTTCTCATTCCACATGGCTTTATGGCCTGCTGCACACCTACTTCGTATCATACCCTCCGGTTTGGTTTTGCCTGTTAATAAAGCTGGCATCCAGTCACAATGTTCCGTCCAGCTATAAGCAACTTTACGTATAGATTCATCGACTCTTAAAACATGCAACATTTTAGACCATACCCATTCGGAAGAATAGACTCCTCCCGAATAAGCTGTATAGTCAACTTCCCATTCTTTTGCTAATCTATTGATTTCCTCAGCTTCACAAATTGCGGTATGGTCTTTCCATAAAATGAACATGGCATTCGGATTTTCTTCATATTCTGGAAGTAGAGCCAACGGAGTGCCTTCCTTATTTAACAGAACCGGAGTCGAACCAGTCGTGTCAAAAGCTATTCCAACTATTCTCTCTTCAGTGCCGGCAGGACTTTTTGATATAACTGCTTTTATCACGATCTCCATTATTTCTATATAATCTAAGGGATGTTGCCTGTATTGATTCTTTTGTGGATCACAATATTTACCGGCTTTCCATCTTGGATAAAAAGCAACTTCAGACGCTAGTTCTTCTCCGGTTTTAGTATTAACAAGTAAGGCCCTACAGGAATCCGTTCCATAATCCAACCCTATGACGTAACTTTCTTTTTCCATATTAGATAAAGACAACTTTTAATTCATCACCTTTTTTTAGTTCGACTTTGTCAAATGAGATAAGCAATTGTCCATCTTTCTCAAATTGAGAAGGAGTTTCTTTACCATTCACATATACTCTAACTTCTTTGATAGCAGCATTCGTCACCGATAATCTCAATTGCTGAAGGGCTAACCTGCCATATTTTACTTCAACGGTATTATGTTGGTTATTTCCCTCTCTTGTTTGAGTGATATTACCCCATCCTTCGCTAGATGTAAAAAAGCCTCTGAACTTATTCGCCATTAATTTAGGAGAAAAGCCCATAACACCTTTCGGACCGTCGTACCAGTAGTCTTGGATAGCATTCAATACGCCATAAGATGCCATAGCTCTTGCATAATGATCTCCACACTCTATTTCATTCCAGGGATTGTGTTTCTTTCCATCATAACGAGAATGTACTGCTTTCATAATAGCAAGCCCTTCATCAACCATACCTCTGAATATCATATTTGTAGCTACCTGGTATTCTATTCCGGTCCAAACCTCGTCACGATATCGTACACCCGCTTCACCTGGGTGTTTACTGTAAGGCCATGTACAAATAAGTAATCCGGGTTCTCCGGCATGAGCATAATATCTTTCAGGCAAATGTAAGTCGGTCTGCGGGCCTACATCGTTTGTCCAATTATATTTCCATATAGATTGAAGCGTTTTATCAATTGTATATTCCGGATACAAGTTTCCAAGCCTTAACAAATCAGACCATGTTTGTCCGAACAACTGATCGCTCAGACAACCTTCACCATATTGATGCAAAGGATATTCTTTTGAATCCACATCCTGTATGAAATATCCGTATTTTTCATTCCACAGACGTTCCATCGTATTCTTAGATCCGGCTTCGTAAATTCCTTTATAGCGATTTGCAGCTACTGTATCATTCATTAAGTAAGCCATCTGTTCGCAAGCCCGGAGAGCTGCAAGATACAAACCTCCTACATAAGTGTTTGCCCCATGAAATGCTATATCATAGGTGTTAGGTTGTGTTTTAACAATCAAACCATCCGGATCATACGGGCTGTCCTCACGAATAATATATTCAATGGATTTCTTGATCTTATCCCAATTCCTTGAAAGAAAATAATTGTTTTTAGACATCAGATGTTCACGATACATCCTTAATATAACACTGGCATGTCCATCTATTAAAACTCCATGTTCCCCGTTTCTCGATAAAATAGCACCATCTTCACGCAGTGAAACACTATAATCGGTTTTTTCACGAAGGTTCCTTTCCAATTCAGGGAATAAAGCAGCCATAGCCTGAGCATATCCCCACACATGCGTACAGGTACCTTCGCATGATCCTACACCTTCCCATGCCCAGAATTTATCATTGGCCCACCATTGGCAGGTTTCAGAAGCCAGTATAGAGATTGGCATCATAATACGCTGAGTTAGCCAATAAGGTAATGAGCTTTGATTGTAATAAGTATCATGAAAAGCAAAAGTTTCCTCTTGTAGTTTATCGAATTTGGTATGTAATTGATCAACTACATCCAATGAAGAATTATACCAATTTGAATACATATTTCCAATGGGAGGCGAATTAGGTGGAAGCGGCTTATTCCAGCTTGAGCCTTTATAACTCAACGGCCTGTTAGGGAAATACCAGGAAAGTACAAAAACAACTTCCTTCGACTCGCCCTTTTTTAAAGTCATGCTCGACGTAAGGCCTCCATTTAGTTTTTCTCCTAATTTAGCTTCAGCATAAGCTTGTTTTCCTTTTGATAAATCAGCGGTTGCCATCGCATCCGGATCGAAAACAGTTAACGCCAGATTTCCAAAATAGGCATGTGATTCATCTATTTTGTAACGTGGTAATTCAACCGGAGAATCAGCAAATTGGATATTATCCACACTTATGTGCCCCCATCCACCTGACTCATTATCTACAATTTCTAAATAAGCTTTTTTACCTTTCCATTTTGATACCTCCCAATTTTTGGGCAGAAAGTCTTCACTATCTGTTCCTGTTGCGCTCAAAACAACTTTTCCATCTACCACAAGATTCATACATGTTTTACCTTGATGGGAACCGCCGGCTATATTGAATGATATATATTTATCAGTAATAGTAAATGTTTTAGAAGTGAGTTTACCGGTAGGTTCGTCTCTGTTTAGATATGAATTGGCCAAGTAACTCCCATAGTCCGCTCCAAATTTATTTTGATTATTTACTTCACCGGTCGACGGCTTATCGCCGAAAGCCGTACCTTCTACCTTCCAATTGCGATAATTACCGGATTCGAAATCTTCAAATATTTTAAACTTTCTTTTACTTGGTTTTTCTTCAAAGGCTACATGAGGGTCCATATCCATATAAACGGATTGTAAATTTCCATTAGAAACTGTTTTATTTCTTAACGTTCCAGATGTTCTATCTTTAAGATCGATACATACCAGATTTTGCATCCAACCTGTTAGATCAACATTTATAGTTATATCTGATGTATTCGTTACTTTATATTTTAAAATGGTGGCTGGTGTTGCCGATTCTTTTGCATCTAAAGGAATAAAAGGAGAATACACGGTTGAGCTAACCTTTACGGGCAATTCATCCTTTTTTGAGTCATAATCAATGAAAGCAACAGGATATTCACCAATAAAACCTATATCGTCAAAATCCTTTTTACTTAATTCTTTAGTTTTCTTTGTTTGTCCATCATCAACTGTGATCTGAAAACCCTGATCAATATAACTCATTGGCTCAAATGTTTGATAACAAACTTTCCAGGGACCTAATGGAGTATCAAAATTCAGTAACCAGTCAATACCATATCCAGTGTTGTATGCATTATTAGCAATCCACCAGTTCGCCAGCGTACCATCTCCCCTGACGTATAATTGTCCGGCCATAATGCCTCCACAAGGCATACCTATTGTTTTCAGTTCTTCACCTTTGTAAACCTTCCTGTTTCCTTTATTATTTACATCCCCGATAAAAGTTTTGATATTCCCTTTATCCAGTGATACCTTGTGGTCACCGGATAATTGAGCAATAGCCATCAAGGGCACACAAAGACAAAAAATAAAAATTTTAATCCGTGATTTCATAAGTAGTTTATCTTATTTGTTAATTATTATTTAATTCGTTCAAGAAATATCCGTTCCAATTCAAATTCTTCTCCGGTTTCTCCGTTTTTTCTGATATGAACAGATAAAGAGTTTGTTTGAGGGGTCAGTTCTATATCTCCCAGGTAATATTTGTGTCTTAGTTCTTCCTTTGACGCTTTTGTATGCGTCCAATTACTTAATTGTTTCTGTCGCTGCCAAACGCTAAAATCAGCCCCGTTGTTTTTTTCAAAATAAGAAAAATATATTTTATACCGCCCTTCCGGTATGTCATTAAGAGGAATTCGCACCAGTCCGCCCGGCGAAGCTTTCATGCGAATACCGCGGTCATAAATAACGTTTACGCCTCCACCTAAGGTTATATCTATTAACTGAGGATAATATTCATGCTCTTCAGGAATATAAATGGTTCGTAAAGCCTCTGTTGGCTCCATTAGTTCAGAGACAGGGGTATCACTATAATAATAGGCGACAGAAGTATAATCGACCGGATATGTATTTCCTTCTGGTCCATGCTCTATACCTATATATAATGCTTTTTCATACGATAACTTGTCAGTAATGTAGAAGCGGTAACCGCCTGTACGCGACATCGGTAAAGAATAGTCGAGGGAGCCATGTACCGGAAGACTGATGCCGCGGTCCCAACGATCCAGTAAGGCATACCAACCGCCATTATAATAATCTTCCGACCCCGTTCCATGTAAACGCATTTTCCCATCCACATAAGTAGAATCATCGCCTTCAAAGAAGACGGTCATACCTGGCTTGAGGCCTTGTGCCAAATGAACCGTTCCTACATAATGCCCTTTTCCTTTTAAGTCTGCAAATGTATAATATTCACCTTCCGGAGGATCAATTATGCGTCTCCATGAAGCATAGAATTTTCCTTCCGTTTGATTGTCTCTTGAAACGTCGTTATAGAAAACCTTTGTATGCACCTGAATCGGATTCTGCTTTCCGGAAGACCGTTCTTTGTAAACCAATCCTAATTCGGCTTTTTCATCAAAGGGAAATGGGAAGAAACTATAATTAATATCCTGTTTTTTACCTATTAACATACTTCTCATGGCTGTTTTTCCAAACGCATAACCAAAAAAGTCTGCTACAGGTGCGTGGATAGCCGAAAAAGACTCGTTATCCCATTTCCCTTGTAATAATACATCTTTATGAAGACCCTGAAATGCATTTCCTGCATCTATTTCGAACCCGACAATACGCCCTCCCCTGTTTTTATTAAAAAAAGGAACATACTGTCCCGGTAATATTGTAAAACTTTTTTCTTCTACTTTATAACTGTTATTTTTTTGAATATAGTTGCCTATTCCCGGTGAAATATCCGACCAGATTGTTGCAACTTCATTTAAAAGAGTTCGTTCTTTTTCATACAATTCAGATGTAAATGATTCTATTTTGTAACCAGGAAGATTCCGGTATTGTATTTGATGAAACATAATTTTCTCACCACTGAAGACTATTTTACATGATTTCTTATAAGGTATTGGAAGATAGCAATAAAATCCGCCCACTTCATTCCCACAGATCGGCTTTATGAACGGATAAACATTTCCTGAAAATAAATCACTGAAACATATTTTTAATCTAGGTTGTTTTTCACCATCGAAATAAAACGAAAGTGTATCCTCAGTAGGCGTTGGTGTCCAGATACGGTTAATAATCCCGGGGCCTTTCAAGTCTGCTAGAACCAGTTTCCCATCTTCTTTTCGAATATAAGAATATTTCCCTGAAAAGCCATCATCATTACCGCCTGTCGTATCATAACTGGATACCTGCTCTACAATACAATTGGTCCTGTACTGAGGCAATAAGTCTACTCTTTTTAATAACTGGATTTCTTCAGATAAACTGAATGGTCTCATTTTATCCCGGGGGGATTCCGCATGCAAATCAATATGGCAAAGTACAATTAAAACGAATCCTATAAATATGTATTGCTTTATCTTCATAGTGTTTGTCATTATCCGGCAAGCCGGTCAAATCAATATCTATTAACTGACCAACCTTGCCGGAGATGAGAATCTAAAACTGTATTAATAATCAAATATAAACCTTATCAAATGATATTTCTAAATGCTATAATAGGATTTAAAATCTAATACATAATACTATGTTAATTTAAACGGTATCCCTTTGTTTACCGATAATTATCAGCAAACAAAAAGATACTATTATTTATTATATCTCTTTACCAGATACAATCATTTTCTTTACATCAATTGTACCCGATACAACATTAAGTTCCGGTTTACCACCTTTAAATGTAACCGTTCCGTAGCCAGTTTCAGTACTTAAGAAACTTGTAAAATCACCTATCTTCGAATCAACATACAAGGTCTTATCAACCGCATCATACCTTACACCTGTGATACCCTGTAGCAAAGCATAGCTTGCCATAGCCCGCGCATACCAATGCCCACACTCATATTCATTGAACGGATTCCTGATCCTGCCATCATACCTGTTACGGCATGTACGGACAATATCCAAGCCTTTATCAACTTCACCTAATAACATGAGATGTGCTGCAACCTGATATTCAATGCCTGTCCACACTTCATCACTGTAAACAAAAGGTAAGGATAATTTACCTCCATTTGGCCAGCTGCATAATAAAAGTCCGCCATCATTCCCGAATGCAAAAGATGGGCGTTGAGGATTTGCATGTTTACTTAAATCATGTTTCAAATTATACTTATGTATTGCCACAAGATGACTGCGGGTTTTCACTTCATCTAATGGTTCATCCAATCCGCTAACACGTGCTAATAAAGATCCGAATACGCCATCTGATAAACATCCGGTACCATATTGATACTTTGGTCCTTCTTTTTCAAGGACTTTTTTTGCTTCATCCGAATAATTGACAGTCCAGGAAACTAATTTAGTTGGGTCCGGTGCTTTTAACCCTGTCCATTGAATCTTCTGGATAAAGAACTCACCGTTGTATAATTCTGATTCAGTAAATGCTTTCCCTTTCTTTATTAATTCTTTATAATCTGATACATCTTTACCAAGATAATCACTCATAGCAACGAAAGCGGTCAGTGCCCCTAGATAAAAACTATTATGCATTCCGTTAGGCCCCCAGAACTCAATATCATATGTATTATGATGAGGCTCTTCTATAATACCAACGCGACGTGGATCCCAGGTATTGATACAATAATCAAGACTTGCTTTTACCTTTGGATACATATCTTTCACAAAAGAATCATCACCCGAAATACGCCAATCACGATATACTTTCATTATACCTCCCATCTGTCCGTCGGCCGCAGCATGGAAACCATGTTCAACCGGACGTATAGGCAAGTTAGAACGGAATGTCTGATGCCCTGCTTTATTCTGGCTTTCTTCAAATTCAGTATGCCTTAGGGTCCTTTCCAAAGAAGGGAAAAGATGCGGTATGGCTTGTGCATAATTCCAAACATGCGTACATGAGCCATGACAAGATCCCCAAGTATCTCCACAGCCTTCCCAATTCCATAAACGGCCATCATATACCCGCATTACCGTTGGTGATTTAAAAATGGTAAGATTTGCAGATATAGCTTCGATAATTTCTTTCGGGAGCGTTGTGTTATAAAACGTTTTGGTAAATAATCCGGTCTTGTTATTAAGGCTATTGTAATTGCTTGTAAGATAATCAGCCACCTCATTTATATTCCGGAATTTACTACTATACCAAGGCCTGTAATTACCCTTGTTGGCAATCTCTTTCGGCAACCTTTCGGCAGGAACATTATTATCTTTTAAATCTTCAGGATCGCCACCTATCCTTAAATCAGAATAAGGAACATACCAGGCAGTATATACTTTTATTGTTTTCTTCTCTCCAGCGTTTAATGAAACAGGTACATACAAAGAAGCTCCCGGTGCATCATCTTCAACCGGTGCATTCTTAATAACATCACCAGCTTTAATTGCATTCCAAGCCATTGTCAGGCCATCAAACCAACCGCCACGGAACCAACAATGATTAACGCTTGTATTGGATTGATCCGTGAATATAGCAAAATCTCCTTGCTGATGAGGCTCTTCAGTTGTACCTTCCTGAGAAAGAATAAAGCCGTTGGTTATCGGTTTTACACAATTTTTACCTTTTCCCGAACGCATAAAATTGCGGGAGTTATAAGAAAACACTGTTTCTAAAGCTTTTCCGCTTGTATTCTCAAAGGTGTATTCTATAATTCCAACCGGAAGGCTTGAATTGTCGGCGTCGCCAGGTACAAACGGACTCCAACCCGTAATAGTAACTCGAATAGGAATATCATCATCTTTCAAAGATACTTTTCCATAAGGAAAACGGGCTTCAAATGTAGACTCTTTAAAACGCGGTAATCCATAATTTGCACCTCCCGGGCCTCCTAATCCGCTTAGGAGCGCACCAAATTTGCGCCATTCGGCTACAGGTCCTTCCAGTACCTTTGCCCCGTTTTCATACCCTTTAACGTGTAGTGCAGCGAACATTCCGGGCTCACTAAATATATCC
>DAMCDT010000109.1:0-11024 GCA_032058265.1 Tannerellaceae bacterium | reverse complement strand
GTGCTGTAATTAAAAACCGTGTTGCCGAAAGAATAGGTTTCTTCCTGCACGTTTTCAAGGGTATTCATATCAAAACGTTCTTTGATACGGGCAATCAATTCTTCGGGATAGAAAGGTTTTGCAATATAGTCGTTCCCATGCAGGCTAAATCCTTTCAAACGGTCATTTTTGTCAGAACGGTCTGATAAGAAGAAAATCAACGTACGCTTATCTTTCTCACGTATTTTTTCCGCTACTTCAAAACCATTTAAGCCGGGCATATTGATATCCAATAAAACCAAATCCGGTTTTACAACAGGAAACTGCTCAACAGCCATTGTTCCGTTTCCAGTGTAAGTCACTTCGTAGCCTTCTTTTTCAAGGAAACGCTTCAGTACCATCGAGTATTTTAAATCGTCGTCGGCAAATAATATTTTCAAGGTTGTTTTCATTGCGGCAGATATAATGTGACAGACGTGCCCTGTCCTGATTTACTGGTAAGGGACACATATCCCCGATGGGCTTCCGTTATAAGTTTCACATAGCTCAACCCTAAGCCGATACCCGGAACATTTTTATTCTCGCCATTGGTTCCGCGATAGAATTTTACGAATACTTTCTCCTGATCTGCATACGGGATACCTATTCCATTGTCCGATACAGTGAGCCAGAGTTCGCGCCCTTTTTGTTTTGCTTTTATCTCTATTTCGACTTCTTCCGACGAGTATTTCAGCGCATTCTCGATCAGGTTACTTAATATATTGGCTATATGTACGGGATCAGCTTCGATCCAGGGAGATTCCATTTCATAAGCCGTTGAGATATTTGCTTTCTTCTCCGGAGGTATATTTATCAAACGGATCACCTTTTCCACCAATTCATGCAGATTAAACTTCACTATGTGTAAAGGAGAAGTTTCACTATCTGCCCGCACCATATCTTTCAGTTTGGTCAGGTATGCAGAAAGATTATCCAGTTCAAACATGGAATCCTGAACGATCTGATCAGCCATTACTTTGTCCGACCTTAATTCTTTATCTCCCAGGAAAGAGATAAATGTTTTAAGTGTTTGCACCGGACGCTTAAGTTCATGGATCATGGTATTGACAAAGCTCTCCCTCAACTCTCCCACCTTCTGTTGCTTTAGTATGGTCTTTATCTGGAAAACCAGACAACCTATTAAAAGAAGTATCAGACAAAAGCTCAATCCCAATTGGAAAGCTATTCTTTTAAATACCGGATGAAGAGGAATGGCTGCCGTAATAAATATACCTTTCTTTTCGAAGGGGCTGTAACTATATGAAACCATTACCTCCGGGTGTAATAAGGTTCCTGTCTTTTCCCAGTAAGAGTTTAATCGTAAAGTATCGCTTTCCGCCCATGGCAAATAAGTAAACCGAATATCCGGAAGCGCTTCCGAAAGTATTGAATCGAGCAATGATACTTCAAATGGATTGACAAAATTCACCATTGCCCGGTTGATCCCTGCTATAGTTGAATCTTCCGAAAGACTTTTACTAAAGGATAGTTCCAATCTTTTAAAATCGTTAACGGGCACAGGTTTTTCCAATGAAGCGTTTCGCATGGAGTCTAACTGATGCCGGGCTATATCAAATACTTTCTCTTTTATTTCATTCGCATTCGAGCTATCGGTATCAAGAGAATCGGCATGATTAAAGTTCAATGAAATAAGCATTTGATGTGATTCCGATTCTTCATCATTCTCATTTTTATATACTGCATTCTTTTGAATGATAAATGAGTTACTTCCTTTATGGCTTGCTTTGCGCGACAAGTATTCTTTTTCCCCTGCTTTCAGTATCTCTGCCGATAATTCTTCCGAATAAGTATCGATCGCATAGCGGTATTCGTTATATAGCAAATAACCCTGTACACAAATAATAACCAGTGCTGAAAGTAAAGAGAGTATCCAGACTATTTTAATACGTTTCTCCATTGTTACATCTTGTTTGATGCAAATATAAATACCCTCATGTGAGTTACAATGTACGCGGCGCTTTTTTATTCCGGGAGTAATATTTTAATAATAAGAATTTACCGTCCTTGTCGTCCGGTCCGAATATTTTTGCATCAGTACTAATCCAAAAAAGAAACAAAATGAAACGAATAATTTTACTGATCAGCGTAATTGTTTGCCTGTATTCCATCCAGGCAAAAGCACAAATGGTAATCAATATTTTTGATAATGAATCTTCAAAAACAGAACCTATCGACGATATTCAATTCGTAGCGCAGTATCAAATGAATTTTATTAACGACACGCTCAATCCGGATAAAGTAACAAAAGAGACCATGATGTTAAAGGCAGGAAGCAAAAGCTCTTTGTTTTACAGTTACACCCGTTTTATCACTGATTCAATTATGCTGGACCAGGTACAGAAAAGTGGCAGCAGTAATTTCGATAGTAAAAATCAAAATCCCGGTTTGATATCCTATCGTATTTATAAAAACTATCCGACAGGCAAAGTAACTACCTTAGACCAGATTGCGACTACCCGTTTGCGGTGTGAAGAAGAGAATGAACAGCCTGTATGGGAGCTACTGCCCGATACAATGACAATCCTTTCATATCCCTGCCTGAAAGCCGTCTGCCATTTTAAAGGAAGGGATTACGAAGCGTGGTTTACTCCGGAAATCCCCCGTAGCGAAGGGCCGTGGAAACTTTACGGACTTCCCGGACTTATTTTAAAAGCTGAAGATAGCAGGAAACATTTTTCGTTTGAATGTACCGGAATAGTACAGGGTAAACCGGAGGAAACTATTCTTTTCGGCGCGGACGGATACGAATCCGTTTCCCGTAAAAACCTCGATAAAATATATGAACGATATGCCAAAGACCCATTGGGATATATAGCTTCTACAGCGCCGAATGTGAAAATAGTAGTAAAGAATGAAAGCGGTGAATCCATACGGCCTAAAGATACGCCTTATAATCCCATAGAAATAAAGAAATAAGTATGCATACAACTAGCAGATTGCCTGAGAGCTAGTCATCTTTTGTTACTTACCATTTTATCTGCCACCGGACGGTGGATTAATATCCACCAGTTGGTGCACCAATATCCACCGGTTGGTGCATTAATATCCACCGTCCGGTGGCAGATAAAATCCATGCGATCAAAATATAAATAAATAAGGAAGAAATGAATAAAAATATGTATCCTTTTACAAAAGGACTGATACGGCTATGCCTTTTTAGTTTGCTAAGCATGGCCGGTATATCGCATACCAAAGCCCAACACACTTTTTGGGGAGTTGTAACAGATGCCACTTCCGGAGAGCCGGTTGAGATGGCAACTGTACAACTCCTGAAAGGGAGTGCGGAAACATACGTGAATTACACATTGACAGATGCCAAAGGTTTTTTCAAACTAACAGCAAAACAACCTGATTCAATACAAGTGGCAGTGTCTTTACTGGGATATAAAACAAGTAAGCAAGCTGTCCGTCCCGGTGAGGGGTTACAGATCCGTATGGAACCACAGGCGTTCAGCCTGCGTGAAGTTGAAATACGTCCCGGACGTGTCTGGGGTACGCGGGATACTATCAATTATGATGTTTCGCAATTTCTTACATCCTCGGACGAATCCATTAAAGATGTCCTTAAAAAACTTCCCGGTGTAAATGTCGACGATCTGGGCAAAATATCTTATAACGGAAAAGAAATCAACAAGCTATACGTGGAAGGTATGGACCTGACAGATAGCAGGTATAACCAGATGACGAACAACCTGCAGGCTAAATCGGTCGAAACAGTCCAGTTATTGGAGAATCATCAACCCATACGCATCCTGCAGGATAAAATAAAAACAGAGGATGTCGCGCTCAACCTGAAACTAAAACCTGAGTTCAGGGATAAATGGATGGTAACCATCCGTGGCGGGCTGGGAATGTCTCCGTTATTATGGGATGCCACCGGCAATGCCTTGCAACTTGGACGTAATAGCCAGACGGCTTATACTTATAAAGGCAATAATGCGGGAATAGATGTGACGGATGAACTAATGATGCTTTTCAACCGTAACTTTGGCAGCGTAAACGAACCGGTTATTCCGTCTTTCCTTTCCCAGCCTTCGATTATGGCTCCCCTCAAAAAGGAAAGGCTGCTTTTTAATAATGTTCATACCTTGTCGGGTAACCGCCTGTACCGGCTTAACGAAACAACGCAACTCCGTATCAATGCGGTCTATACACATGATAACCGCAGACAGGAAAGAGGAAGCGAAACGTATTATTTCCAGCCGCACGACACCTTGCATATTCTGGAGCAAAACAAAAGCAGGATACGTTCAGACGAAGCAGAGTTGTCTTTCAACATCGAAAAGAATTCTGCCAGTCATTACCTGGTGAATAAGTTGAAAACGTCCGGTAGTTGGGAGAAAAGCCTCGCTCGTTTTACCGGAAATAAATCGATCGATCAACAAATAAAAACGACAAACCTGGGCGTCCGCAATGATTTTCGTAATATATGGAATAAAGAAGATTATACATTGGGAGCACGTTCTGTGCTACGGTATAACCATAATCCGGCGCATTTGGCAGTAAACGAAGTGAAAGAACAGTTAGACCTTGACCATTTCTATACGGACAATTCCTTTTCACTTCAGAAAAAGAACGGATCTTTCAGCCATAATTATACTGCCGGATTTACAGGACAGGTAAGTAATATTAAGAATGGTTTCAGCCTGTATGCGATCCCTTCCTGGCAATTGAGCAGAAACAAATGGCTGGCAAACCTCAACCTGCCGTTCATTTGGACGTCTTTCGGAGGTAGCTGCCTGTCACGCCTCGCAGTCAATCCCTTCTTATCATTGACCTATAAGTTGAATTATGCCTGGCGTTTTTCCGTTTCAGCCAATTACAATGAATCGTATGGTAACATACTTCACCTTTATACCTCTCCCTATCAAACAGACTACCGCAATGCCATTCTGAATAATGGAAATCTGCCGATACGGAAGAACCAATATTATAGTGTGTATGGTGAATTTAAAAATACGATACAGGAGTTCTTTAGCACATTGGCAATAAGCCATTCACGGGGTAACTATGATCAACTTTATGAACAAGTATTTGAAGGTGAAAAGATGACATTGGTCTCCCATCAGATGGATAACCATTCTTACGGGTGGACGTTGAACGGCACAATATCCAAAGGGTTTTATGATTGGGGACTGAAAACCTCCCTTAATTACCGTTTAGGAAGAAATAAAGCGGAGCAACTGACCGAAGGGATCCGTATGCCTTACCAATATGATTATATGCAGTATGAACCCGGTATAAACTGGTCGCCCAATCGCCGGTTTCAGGCAGATTACCTTGCCACGATACGGTATGGAGTCTCGAAAATTGGTGAAGATACCCGTTTGACTCCTTTATGGAATGTCGTGCAGAAGTTGCAACTGTCGTATGAGTTGTCGCCCTGGACAATTAAATTATCAACCGACCATTACCACAATGATGTAAGCAGTAGTAAATCGATCGACAAATTCTTTATTGATTTATCCCTTCGCTGGAAATACGGAAGCTGGCAATTGGAAGCATATTCAAATAACCTTCTTAATAATAAGCAGTATCGTTATACGGAATATACATCCAACCAAAGCTATACATCGTGGATAGATATCCGCGGGCGCGAATTCATTTTGGCTGCGAAATATACGTTCTGACACAGAAAATCCCCAGTCCATTATTCATTTATAGACTGAGGATGTTATTAATTCTGCTGTTTTATTAATTAAACCACTGCCCTGTATTTTCGGAGGGCAGTCCCCAAGAAAGTAACAGCGGTAGTTATAATTGCGGCATCATCCGTCAAACCTAATAAAGGAATGATATCGGGTATCGCATCTACCGGAGATACAGTATAAAGCAAAGCGCCTATGGCAATGGCTTTGCCACCCCATGCAACTTTGTTATCATTCATCATTTTTGATAGGCTTATTACATTCTGCCAAACGTTTTGCAATGCTCCTTTGCACATTTTACCAAGTTTACTGTTTATGGTGTGTATGTCCTTTTCAGAGGCATTGTCTTTCATATTATTGTAGAGATCTTCCGCTTTTTTCATACTTTTATAAATGCCTGTCTCATCTTATTCAGTAATAAAGATAGAGATTATGTTTGAAACAGTATTACATTTAAACTTGATTTCACATGGTTTTAATTGTTTTTCATATCTTAGCCGCTTAAAACAAATTATATGCAATTGCTATTTATTGACTGGAATGTAAATCCTGTAATTTTTGACCTCGGATTCATAGCTCCCCGGTACTACACGCTACTCTTTGGATTGGGATTATTCCTTTCCGGTTGGGTTGTCTACAAAATGGCCAAAGCCAAAGGAGTTTCCGATGATGATTTCATGTCATTGACAATGTACGTCTTTATAGGTATCGTCGCAGGAGCCCGGTTAGGGCATTGCTTGTTCTATGAACCGGAGTACTACTTAAAGCATCCTTTGGAAATGATCTTACCCATAAGTTTTGAAGATGGAGGAATTGTTTTTACAGGATATCTGGGATTAGCCAGCCACGGTGGCGCCGTCGGCCTGATAATAGCCTTGGCTATCTATTGCTATAAGAAGAAAAAGAATGCAATCATGATACTGGATGATATCGCTGTAGCTGCTCCTTTGGCAGCTTCGTTTATCCGTTTAGGCAATCTGATGAATTCTGAGATCATCGGCCATGAGACAACAGTTCCGTGGGCTTTCCGCTTTATGCGGGTGGATGGGATACCCCGTCATCCGGCTCAATTATACGAAGCGATCTTTTATATGTTGTTGTTTGTTATTAATATATGGATTTATAAACGCTATAAAGATAAACTTCAGACAGGGTTCCTCTTTGGTTTTACGATTGTCATGATCTTTGCTTTCCGTTTCTTTATTGAATTTATCAAAGAAAACCAGGTGGCTTTTGAAAATAATATCCAACTAAATATGGGGCAACTATTAAGCATTCCTTATGTATTAGTTGGTATTTATTTCATGCTCTTTTACAGGAGAAAGACAAAAAGTGCAAGAGTAATCAGCCGCCAATGATGGCTTCTATTCCATGTTTATTGAATATCTCCACACAGGTTTGTTGAGTTTCAGTTGAAGGTATAGACATGGGAATATTTTCAGGGTTGTAGATTGTGCCTAACTTCTCATGTTTACCTTGTGCTATATTATGATACGGAAGCAAATGGACAACTTTTCTATTCCAAGGAAGAATAGAAAGAAATTCTGCGGAATGGGTTATATTGTCTTCATCTGCATTAACACCGTCTATCAACGGTATACGGATGATAAACTCTTTTCCCGCTTTTGCAATAAAATGTAGATTTGAAAGAATACGCTCGTTCGGGACACCGCAGTAATATCGATGTTTAGCGGTATCAGTATGTTTTAAGTCAACAAGGAATAAATCCGTTTCATTCATAATTTTATTCACAACCTCTTCTTTAGCAAATAAAGTCGTATCCACTACCCTATGGATGTCCAGCTCTCCGCAACGCTTCAGGAGTTGTAACAAAATATCATGATATAAAAGCGGCTCACCTCCGCAGAAGGTAACGCCGCCTTCCGAACGGTCCATAAAGATGGTTTCTTTCTCTATCTCCTGCATCAGGTAATCCACCGTATATTCTGTGCCGGACATCTCTAAAGCCATTGTAGGGCATGCTTCCGTACATTTTCCACATAAGATACACTTTGCATTATCGCTTCGGATACCTTCGGTAGTCAATGATAACGTTCCCACAGGACATGCCTTCACGCATGATTGGCATCCGATACATTTCTTCCGGGTATACATCTTCTGTTTATGTGTAGAAATGCCTTCCGGGTTGTGGCACCATACACACGACAACGGACATCCTTTCATAAAGATCGTGATCCGTATACCGGGGCCATCGTTAATAGAGTATCGTTTTATATCAAAAAACATCTTTTTCAGTTGACAATTGATGGTTGACAGTTGACAATTAAAACAGTGACAAATAATTGTCAACTGTCAACTATCAACTGTCAACTAAATTAAAAACTTTCCTGTTCTGTACGGGCAATAATATCCGCCTGCAAGTCGGTATTCATATCGTTGAAGTAGTCGCTGTAGCCAGCCATGCGGACTAACAGGTCCCTGTAATCTTCCGGTGATTGTTGTGCGGCGTAAAGAGTTGCAGTATCTACTATATTGAATTGTACATGGTGCCCGCCCAATGCAAAGTAACTGCGGATCAAAGAAGCCAGTTTGGATACGTCTTCTTCCCTTTTCAAAAGACTGGGCAAAAAACGTAAGTTTAATAATGTCCCCCCGCTTTTAATTTGATCCAGTTTCCCCATAGACTTTATTACGGCAGACGGTCCGTGGGTATCTGCACCGTGGGAAGGAGAGGTTCCATCTGAGATAGCCATACCCGCTAATCTTCCGTTAGCCGTAGCGCCCATTACTTTTCCAAAATAGACATGGCAGGTAGTTGAGAGCATATTCAAGTGGAATGTTTCTCCTTTTGTGTTGGGTTTACCATCGATTGTATCAAACAGATCATTATAAACCTGTAAAGCTATCCGGTCAGCTTCTTCGTCATCATTACCAAAGAAAGGAGTTCTGTTTATTATGTACTGACGCATAGCTTCCGCCCCCTCAAAATTATGGGTAATGGCCGTTAACATTTCCTCCATTGTATATGTTTTCTTCTCAAAGACATGCGTTTTTAAAGAAGAAAGACTGTCTGTTACTGTTCCTAAACCTGTACATTGGATATAAGTAGTATTATAGCGGGGGCCGCAATTATAATAATCTTTTCCCTTAGCTATACAGTCATCAATAAATAGTGACAAGAACGTTGCCGGAGCATACTTCGCAAACATACGGTCGATATAATTACTTACGCGTACTTTCTGATCGACTATATAACGGAGTTGTTTCAGGAAAGCCTCATATAGGTCATTGTATGACTGGAAACTGCACGGATCCCCTGTCTGAATACTTACTAACTTACCAGAGACGGGATCATAACCGTTGTTAAGGGTTACTTCCAAGAGCTTCGGCACATTCAGGTAACCCGTCAGCAAATAGGCTTCTTTTCCAAAAGCTCCTATTTCAATGCAACCGCTACATCCGCCTTCACGAGCATCCTGAAGCGTTTTACCCTGTCGCATTAATTCCTGTACGTATACATCCGGATTGAATACCGAAGGATAACCATGCCCTTGACGGATCACTTTACATCCCGTCCGCAGAAAACGTTCCGGCGTACGGCTACTGATATGAATAGAATTACCTGGTTGCAGGATGTGCAGTTCTTCGATCACTTCCAGTATGATATAAGATACTTCATTTACCCCGTCACTGCCGTCAGGCTTTATACCTCCGATATTGATATTGGTAAAGTCGTTATATGTACCGCTTTCCCTTGCTGTGATACATACTTTGGGAGGAGCAGGATGGTTGTTTACTTTAATCCAGAAACAGGAAAGTAATTCTTTCGCATCGTCCCTTGTCAATGAATTATCTGCTAATTCTTTCTCATAGAAAGGAGCTAAATGTTGATCGAAATGCCCGGGGTTCATCGCATCCCATCCATTTAATTCCGTTATTGTTCCTAAATGGACAAACCAGTACATTTGGATAGCTTCCCAAAAGGTTCGCGGCGCATGAGCAGGAACCCAACGGCATACTTCTGCAATCTTTTGCAATTCAAATTTCCTTATCGGATCACTTTCGGTAAGAGATAACTCATCTGCCAGATCAGCATGACGGTTAGCAAACAAAATAGCCGCGTCACACGAAATAGCCATGGCCGTCAGTTCTTCTTGTTTATCCGTCGCCTCGGGATCATTCATAAAGTCGAGTTTATTTAACTCTTCCGCAATCCGTTCTTTTAAATCAAGTAAACCGGTATGGTATATTTTACCATCCAATGCCGTATGCCCTGGCGCTCTTTGCTCCATGAACTCCGTAAAAAGACCGGCTTCATATAGTAAACGCCATGTTTCCGGTACATGGTTGAAAATACGTTCGCGTTGTGTCCGGCCCTGCCAGTAAGGAATGACTTCGCGTTCGTACATATCGATATCTTCCTGAGTGATCGTATATCGTTGTAATTCGCGTGTATTTAAAACATGAAGGTCTTCAACGCTGTGGCAAGTAAGTTCAGGGAAGGTGGGAACGGCTTTGGGTTTCGGGCCCCGTTCGCCTACTATAAGTTCATCTTTACCGATATAAATGGTTTTCTTTTTACATATTTCATAAAAATTCAATGCTCTCAGAACCGGAATGGGATATTTCCCCTCATTCTCTTTGTAAAACGCTGTTTCAATGAGCGCGCGTTCAATGGATAAAGTTGGTTCTGCCTCAAACGATTCTTTACGTAATCGTTTGATACGGTCGTTCATGCCTAAATTATTTTCTTCTTTCGAAGATGCGAAATTAGATGCACTTTTTGGCGCCCTCTGTGCTATTGTGTCCATACAATGATAATTAACAATAAAGTAAATAGTAGAAACAAAATCATAAAATAAACAGTTAGAAGTAACTGTTTGGGAGGGAAAAAACGTTTAATGGTAGAACATTAAACAATTGAAAAGTCGTCTGTAACTTTTGATTATCATAGGAGTTACTATATGTAATGATACAAATATACTTTATTTGCTGTTAATACCTCGTTTATATAACAATAATTAAACTTTTGCATTCGTTAAATTAATAACTATATCTTATTTTTGTAAAAAGGAAACTACAAATTACAATTATGAAAAAAGCGTTATTTTTTTTTCTATCGTTTATCGTTGTCGCTTCATCATGCGGCGATTCAGATGATCCGGGTTTAATTACCGGAGCCTTCGTACCGAATAATACGACAAGTGGAAATGTACTGGAAAACAATTTGTCTGCCGGACAAATGCAATTTACCTATTTTGCCAGTTCTAATGAGACTGCACTATCTTTTACTGTAATAGGAAAGGGTAATATATTTATAGATTGGGGTGATGGGAATGAGAATGCCGTTAGCCTCAACGAATATTCCAGCTCTAT
>DAMCDT010000108.1:0-11038 GCA_032058265.1 Tannerellaceae bacterium | reverse complement strand
TCTGCAAAATTCTCTGCATTCGTAGCCCTGTTATATCTATTATATACGCCCCAATGTGAATACATCATAAAGGATAATGAGAAGTTTTTATAAAATGTAAATTCATTTCTCAATGACCAGATAAAACGTGGAGTCCTATATTTTTGGAATGTTTTATCATCATCTGTCAGTAAACCGTCTCCATTTTGATCTTTATACTTAAAATCACCTGGTTGAAGGCCGTATTTTGCCGCCTCTTCTTCTTCTCCTATTTGCCATACACCGATACGTTCATAGTCCCATATACGATCAGGATCTTGCCCGATAAACCATCTGTTTTTTATGTCATCAGCTTCTTTTTGCCCTATTATATTCCCTTCTTCATCCAACACATCAATCATATCTCCATATAATTTTTTTATTTTCCGACGATTTAATGTAAAACTTCCTGATGCACTCCATGAGAAATCTTCTTTCCTGATAATATTGGCATTGAGTCCTATTTCCAACCCTTTGTTTTGCATCTGTCCCAGATTTGTAGCAACACTACTGAAACCCAATATATCGGGTAATGCACGATCAACAAGCAAATCATTTGTTGTCATCAAATATCCTTCAATCGATCCGCTCAGAATATCATTGAATAAAGAAAAATCCAATCCAACATTATAGGCTGCCGTACGCTCCCATTTCAATTCTCTATTTGACATACGATTAACATATAACTGGGATGATATATATATATTACCATTTTGGTCAATATAAGGGTGTGCACCGGAAGTCATATCTGACAGGGCATCGTATTGACCAATATCCCGGTTTCCGTTTTCTCCCCATGATAAACGCAACTTTCCATAATTCAACCAATTATTCATACCTTCCATAAATTTCTCAGAAGAGAATACCCAACCTAAAGCTATTGCCGGAAAAGTCGCACGAGGATTCATCTGTCCGAATGCTGAATAACCATCACGTCTCACTGATCCTGTAAACATATATCGATCTTGCCAGGAATAAAAAACACGTCCCATTAAAGCATCCCCCGTTCTGTATTTGTCCTCACTCTCTACCAAGGGTACAGTTCCTGCCTGTACACGATGATAACTTAATACATCACTTGGAGAGTAGTTGGAACTCATGGCTTTAGTCATCCACGATTGTCTTTTTTCCGCATTTGCCAATAAAGTAACCTCCACCTTATGCATTCCCTCAAAATCCTTTTTCCAACGTAAAATATTATCTATTTGCCAACTTAAAGTCTTATCATGTCTACGTTCTGATTTTCCACCATGGTTCCATGTTTCATTATGTGAAGATTCATGGTTAAAATAGTTTCTGAATTGATAATAGGGAGTATAGTTCATCTGATATTCAATACCCAACGGTAAAAATAACTGAGCATAAATATTGGCATTTATAGTATGATACATATCTTTCCTATCTCGATAAAGGTTATCATAAAACGGATTAACCGGAGTAACGTCACTTGTTGGATGTCTTTGATATGGGCTATCTGGGTCATCAAGATTATTCGAGCCATAAGGTGAAATACGAACCATTTGTCCCCAATCACAAATAAGAGCTCCTTTATCGCGGGATGAGAAGTTTGCGTTTACACCAACCGTCAGAAAGTTTGTAATTTTCGACTCCAGGTTTAACCTTGTTCTGAAATTCTTAAAGCGATCGCCAACTCTTATTCCTTCCCTGTCTGTATATCCTAAAGACCAGTAGTAGGAAACATCATCCTTTCGGTTTGATAAACTAACTGTATAATCTTGTTGTAATGCAGTCTGGAATACCAGATCATCCCATTTTGTTGTAACTCCGTTTAAGTAATTTTCAATCTCAGGTGATTTTAATTCTAAACGGGATAACCAGGAGCGAATTAACTGTTCTTCCGTAACATTTGTAACAGGGTCTTTCTGATCATAGTTATACCACTCTAACTGACTTACTCCGTTTAATTGGCGAGGATCTACAAACATTTCAGGGTATTGAGAAAGGTATTCATTCGTACGCTTTCCTATTTCATAATCCTGTCGATACTTAAGGAATCCCGGGCCATCTAATAAGTCAGGTTTATTAGCAACTGTCGCCAAACCAACATTAGCATTAAATGAAATCACAGGTTTACCAGTCTTTCCTTTTTTTGTTGTAATCATAATAACTCCATTTGCTGCTTTTGCACCATATACAGCAGCAGAACTTGCATCTTTCAAAACATCTATGTTCTGGATATCATTTGGATTTATATCAGCTAACGAACCTTCATAAATTACTCCATCAAGTACTAATAATGGTGAAGCTCCAGCCTTTAATGTCGTTTCCCCTCTAATCTTGATATGGGCTGATCCTTCCGCATTCGGAGATAATGAGATGAGTATACCGGGCGAATTAGCCCTTAATAAATCTTCTACTGATCTGGGTGCTTCTGCCTCCAGTTTATCCGTTTTTATACTGGATATTGCACCTGTTAAATCACGTTTTCGAGCGGTACCGTAACCGATAACAACTACTTCATCTAAATTTTGTGAATCTTCTCTTAAAATTATTTTAAGATTTTTTTGATTCCCAACTGTAATTTCTTGTGGGTCATAACCAATATATGAAAATACAAGTACTGACTTATTATCAGATACTGATATTGAGAACTTCCCATCAATATCTGTTATCGTTCCATTGGTAGTTCCTTTTTCTACAACATTTACCCCAATCAGGAGTTCTCCTCTATCATCTGCAACGGTTCCTGTTATTGTATTACTTTGCCCCCTTGCTTCTGTATGAAACGAACCCATAATTAAGAAAACAATAAATAAATAAAAAGCCGGCTTAAAAAAGGTTTTTCTTAGCATAAATTTAACATTTAGTATTAAACAATAGGTTAAAATATTTTCATCTGAGCTCATTTAAACTTATCTTTTAGTCACTTGAAAACCCAACGAATAATTATTTTCACAAATGAATTATCATAGTTCTTATAGAACTATGTTTTTTTAATAGCAGTTAACTTATTTAATACTAAATATTTAAATATATGAAATTCGGTTTCAAATCAATTTAAAATTGAATTAAGCAAGTATATCGAATTGAGATTAGTTTATTTGATATCTGATTTGCATATCAGAATTAATTAGTGCTATAAGAACTTAATAACTTTATAATATATTATATTAAGATATTACAAATAAAGAATAAGTTTGTCATCATCTTCTATACTTTTTTTGCAAAAGATATTCTTATATTTGCGAGTTGTTTGATTGTTGTTGTTGTATAATACCTAATATAAATGAGATATGGCTAATCGAATGATGCATGAAAAATTAACTATTAATGATCAGACTCCTATCATTGCCAGATATTATGATTATGAAAAATTTACATATCTATGGCATTTTCATGCGGAATACGAAATCATTTATGTTCAAGAAAGTACAGGAGAACGTTTTGTTGCAGATAGTATGGAGTTCTTTTATCCAGGTGATGTTATTTTATTAGGAAGTAATTTACCACATTATATGAGAAGTCATGAAAAATACTATAAAGGAGATTCATCACAAAGAGTTAAAGGGGTTGTAATTCAGTTCGCGCACGATTACATGTCACATGCTATAAATAACTATGCAGATTTAATTCATATTAAATTACTATTAGAAAAATCCAGAAGAGGCATTCATTTCCCATATCCAGAGTGTTCAAATATAATAAAGTGTATTGAAAAATTGCCAACATATAAAGGAATTGATCGCATAGTTAACTTACTCCTCTTATTAAATAAAATGGCAAATTTTAAAGATTCCCGTATATTGGGTAGTCCCCAATTCAGCGACAGAATATCTTTATTCTCAGATAATCGTCTTGATAAAATCCTTTCATATATTAATTATCATTATATAGAAAACCTTAAACTGGATCATATTGCATCCATAGTTTCAATGAATAAAACGTCATTTTGTCGTTATTTCAAAGAAAAAACGGGAAAGTCATTTGTGGATTATATACAGGACTTACGTATTGGTTACGCATGTAAATTACTTATTGGCACTTTACTGGACATCTCACAGATCAGCTTGGAATGCGGATTTAATACTACATGTCATTTCAATAAAATATTTAAAAGGAATACAGGCTTTACCCCCTCTGAATATCGGAAACAATTTCTTAAATAGCTGCGCCTATGTATCAGTGATAACAGGCGTAAAGGTTTGGAAAAATTATCACAATGATTTTTTCAATTAAAACGATTCTTTAGAGAAAGTATTGTGGTAACTTTCCAAAGACGCTATTATATTCTTACAACTTTACTATTGTTTAATTTGTTGTAACAAACAAATAAGGAAGAGATTGTCAATATCCCTCTGACGTATTGTCATTTTTTATGTCATTCATTTTTTTTAAACAGATGATTACCGTTTGGCATACTATTTGTTTAAATGTTGTAAATGCAATTAAAGATTGAAAATAGTAATTTAAAATATTAATATAGAAATGGGAAAAATTATTGGAATCGACTTAGGAACAACCAATTCATGTGTTGCTGTATTAGAAGGTAACGAACCGGTTGTTATTTCAAACAGTGAAGGTAAAAGAACAACTCCTTCTATTGTTGCTTTTGTTGAAGGTGGTGAACGCAAGGTTGGTGATCCTGCTAAACGCCAGGCGATTACTAATCCGGAAAAAACGATATTCTCTATCAAGCGTTTCATGGGTGAAACGTATGATCAGGTACAGAAAGAAATTAATCGCGTACCTTATAAAGTAGTACGAGGTGATAACAATACACCTCGTGTCGATATCGATGGACGCTTATATACTCCTCAGGAAATATCAGCTATGGTTCTTCAGAAAATGAAGAAAACAGCAGAAGACTATTTAGGACAGGAAGTTACAGAAGCTGTAATTACCGTACCGGCTTACTTTAGCGATGCGCAACGTCAGGCTACAAAAGAAGCCGGCGAAATTGCAGGTTTAACTGTACGGCGTATAGTTAACGAACCAACTGCAGCTTCATTAGCTTATGGTTTAGACAAGACTAACAAAGATATGAAGATCGCTGTATTCGACTTAGGTGGAGGTACTTTCGATATTTCTATTCTTGAATTAGGAGATGGCGTATTCGAAGTTAAGTCTACAAATGGGGATACACACTTAGGAGGTGACGACTTTGACCATGTGATCATCGACTGGCTGGCAGAAGAATTCCAAAGAGAAGAAGGATTGGATCTACGCCAGGACCCAATGGCTTTACAACGTTTGAAAGAAGCTGCTGAAAAAGCTAAGATTGAATTATCAAGTACGACAAGTACAGAGATCAATTTACCTTATATAATGCCGGTTAACGGTATTCCAAAGCACTTGGTAAAAACATTAACTCGTGCTAAATTCGAACAATTGGCTGATAGTTTGATCCAAGCTTGTATTGAACCTTGCCGCCAGGCTTTAAAAGATGCCAATCTATCTACTTCAGATATCGATGAAGTCATCTTAGTAGGTGGATCAACACGTATTCCTGCTGTACAGGATGTAGTTGAAAAATTCTTCGGTAAAGCTCCGTCAAAAGGTGTTAATCCTGATGAAGTGGTTGCTGTTGGTGCCGCTATTCAAGGTGGTGTATTGACTGGTGAAGTAAAAGATGTATTATTATTAGATGTTACCCCACTGTCATTAGGTATTGAAACAATGGGTGGTGTAATGACTAGATTGATTGATGCAAATACAACTATTCCGACGAAAAAATCGGAAACATTTACGACTGCAGCCGACAATCAACCTTCTGTTGAAATACATATATTACAAGGAGAGCGTTCCCTGGCCAAAGACAACAAATCAATCGGACGTTTCCACTTAGACGGTATTCCACCGGCAATGCGTGGTACTCCTCAGATCGAAGTTACATTTGATATCGATGCAAACGGTATATTAAATGTATCCGCTAAAGATAAAGGTACCGGTAAAGTACAAAGTATACGTATCGAAGCCTCCAGCGGGTTAAGTGATGATGAAGTAAAACGTATGAAAGACGAAGCAGCTGCAAATGCCGAGGCAGACAAAAAGGAAAAAGAACGTATTGATAAGCTAAATCATGCTGATAGTTTGATTTTCCAAACTGAAAAGCAATTGACAGACTTAGGCGATAAACTTCCGGCTGATAAGAAAGCACCGATTGAAGCTGCTCTTAATAAATTGAAAGAAGCGCATAAAGCACAGGATGTGGCTGCTATTGATGCTGCAACTGCTGAGTTAAACAGTGTATTTCAGGCTGCCAGCCAGGAAATATATAATGCTCAGAATGCACAAGGCGGTGGCGCTCAACCAGGACCGGACTTTGGTCAACAGACTGGCGGTAACCCTGGCAACGATAAACAAGATGGTGGTGTGACAGATGTTGATTTTGAAGAGGTGAAGTAACACTATTCATCCTACCATAAATGAAACGGTTGTTGAAAATTCAGCAACCGTTTTTTTATAATTAAATGGTAAATACATACGATTTTATCATAATAAATTTATCTTTACCTGTTAAACATATAATCAATAGATCCGTTTTATAAAAAATATTGTATGGAAACATCCTTTCAACAAGAAGAAAACCTATCTGATATTGTATCTGCAAATGCGACATTATTACGAAAAACTCTTTCCGAAATTTTGCAACTTTTCATACATTCCGAACACGATACAGCCATAAATAAAAGTCTACATAAACTAATGTATTTTTTTAATGTTGACCGGGTATTTATTGGGACTGTTAATAATAATGACAGCTTATCTTTTACTCACGAAGTTTATTCTGATGAATCAGGTAGTATTATTGCTTTTTTGAAAAACAAGTACAATAAAGAATCTTTTTCTGAGCAGGATTTACCATGGTGGATCAGGAATGTAAAGAAAAGGGCTGAGATGATTTACCCGGACATTAATGAAATGCCTTCTGATGCATCAATTGAACAAAATTTCATGATTCAAAATAAAGTGAAATCCCTATTAGTTTGTTCTATATACAGGGAAGGAGGTATTAATGGTTTTATAGGATTGGAAATTGTAAAGTATAAAAAAGACTGGAATAAGGAAGACATTGAAAACATGCATCTCTTTGCCGACCTGTTCTCAATAGCCATAGAGAAAGAACTTATTGAAAAAGAGATAAAGAAGAATGCTGAGCAAACATTGAGGCAAGATACTATTTTTAAATTGATTTTTGAAAAAATTCCTGTAGGAATTGAACTCTATGATAAAGAAGGTTATTTAATAGGTATTAATCCGTATGATCTGCAAATATTAGGAACGACAAAAGAAGAAATAATGGGAGTGAACCTGTTTCACAATCCTGTCATTTCACTGGAATGTAAAAATAGAATAAGGGAAGGCGAAGAAGTGGATTTTGAAAATAATTATAATTTCCGGATCATTCAGGATATTGAATATTATAATAGTACTTATACTAACACAACGAAACGGTTACTAGGGAAATGCGTACCGCTTAGGGATGATGATAATGAAATATTCGGTTATCTGGAATTGGTGCATGATAATACCGAATATTATTTAAAGAATGAGCAATTACAATCCGGTATCACTAAATTAAAAATGGCAGTTAACACTGGTAAAGCATTTTTTTGGGAATACGATATTAAGAATGATGTGATATCCATTGATTATAGCCTAGGAAATGAAACAAACTTATGGCAATCATTTACATCAAGTTACTCTACTCCTGAGCCTACGTTACTGGGACATCTTCAACGATTGCATCCGGATGATGTTGACAGGGTATATAATCAATTAGGCGTACCCCTTATCAATGGAGATATCGATCATTTTACTGCTACTTACAGACAATTTATTAATGGAGAATATGAATGGTTGACCACCAATTTCCGTACTTATAAATATGACAAAGATGGCAAACCTTCACATATTATATGCTATTCTTCCAATGTAACCCAACAAAGGAAAAACGAAATTGAGCTTATTGAGATCAAAGAAGCAGATAAACTAAAAAATGCTTTTATTGAAAATATGAGTCACGAAATACGGACGCCTCTAAATGCAATCATAGGTTTCTCCAACGTGATAGCAGACCTAAATCCGTCAGAAGAGAATATTCACTTTATAGAATTAATTAATCAAAACAGCGAACACCTGTTACGGTTAGTTGACGATATGCTTGATTTTTCCAAAATAGAATCCAATAGATTAGAGTACAATTTTAATTACTGTGATATAAAAGAGGTATGCACTGAAATCATCGAATCAGAGAAACTACGTTTAGGCTTTGATGTCAGTTTGATTTTTGATAATACCTTACCCTCCATTATAATTCATTCTGACAAAAAAAGAATTAAACAGGTTATCTACCAACTGATCGATAATGCTATTAAATTCACATCACAAGGTACTATTATCCTCTCATATAAGCCCATTACTGTATTGGGAGACATTCTTCGCGTGGAAGTAAGTGATACAGGTATCGGATTAAGCGAGGAAGAAATTAAAAAGATATTCTCACTTTTTTACAAGTCAGATACTTTCCAACCCGGCGTAGGTTTAGGATTGCCCCTCTCTAAAAAAATCATTAACGATATGGGAGGTGAGTTTGGTGTTGAATCACAGAAAGGAATCGGTTCGACTTTCTGGTTTACTCTACCGATTAAGATTATTTAGTAGTTTTCAAAAAAGGAATGACCAGAAAGGCCGGAATACAACAAATCATTACCCAGATAAAGAATTGCTGGTAACCGATCATCTCCTGTATCCAACCTGAAATCATGCCCGGTAACATCATACCTAATGCCATGAAACCGGTACATATAGCATAATGGGATGTTTTATACTTTCCATCGGAAAACAACATCAGATACATTGTATAGGCTGTAAATCCAAAACCATAACCAAACTGTTCAACAGCTACACAAGCATTGATAATCCATAGATTATCTGGCATGGCGTAAGCCATGTATAAATAAACTAAGTTAGGTAATGAGATTGCTAACGTCATAGGCCACAACCATCGTTTTAATCCGCCGCCTTTTGCAATAACGATACCTCCTAATATACCTCCTCCGGTAAGCGATAAAACACCGACCGTACCATAAATAAAACCTACCTGGCTGGTTGAAAGGGCTAAACCTCCGACTTCGTTACTATCGAGTAGGAAAGGAGAAGCCAGTTTCACCAATTGCGACTCTCCCAGACGATAAGTCAACATAAAAAGAAGAGCAGGAATAATTCCTTTCTTTTTAAAGAAGCTAACAAACGTTTTTCCAAACTCGGAGAAAATAGTACGGGGAGTAACATCCGAACGCTCTTGATCTTCTTTCGGATAAGGAAGTATAAATCGATGCCATATACATGCTGCCAGAAAGATACCTGCTAGTACAAAAAAGGTAATACTCCATGCATAAGGGATACGCCCGGTGGTATCTTCCAGGAAACCGGCTAACATAACCAGCAGTCCCTGTCCTGTGATCATGGCAATCCGGTAGAAAGTATTGCGAATCCCTATAAAGAAAGCCTGCTTCTCTTCCGAAAGCCCCAGCATATAGAAACCGTCTGCTGCGATATCGTGTGTAGCTGAACTAAAAGCCATCAGCCAGAAGAAAGCAAGGGATGCCTGCAAAAAGAAGCTTGTCGGAATTGTAAAAGCGACACCGGCCATTCCGGCTCCAATCAGAAGCTGCATGGTGTATATCCACCAACGTTTTGTTTTAATAAGATCAACAAACGGGCTCCAGAGCGGCTTTATTACCCAGGGGAAATAAAGCCAACTCGTATATAAAGCTATATCCGTATTGGAAATATCAAGTTTCTTATACATGATGACTGAAATCGTCATCACTGCAACATAAGGCAGTCCCTCAGCAAAGTAAAGTGAGGGTATCCATGTCCATGGATTACGGCCTTTCATGGTTCAATACTAAATGTATCAGCGTCTTTCCATGCAGGAAATTTAGTCCGTAATTCGTCTAATTCATCTTTGAATAACATACAGGTTCTTGTTACCTCTTCCCTCTTCCCGCAATCGGCCATCTTTTTACCTCTTGGAGTATAGATCAGTGAATCACCCCGGTATATAAAACCTTTTCCGTCGATACCAACGCGGTTTACTCCGCAAACAAAAGCCATGTTTTCTATAGCACGAGCCTGCAAAAGAGATCTCCAAACCTTTTTACGTACTTCCGGCCAGTTGGCAACATAGATCAATAAATCATACCCGTTATTTACATTCCTGCTCCATACAGGGAAACGTAAGTCGTAACATACCTGCAAACAAATATTCCAACCCTTATAAGGTACGATCAATTGCTTTGTACCGGGAGAAAAGTGTTTATCCTCACCAGCCATGCAGAACAGATGGCGTTTATCATAATAATACTCGTCACCTTCCGGAGTAATAAAGAAGCCGCGGTTGTAATATTTATCATTTTCTTTAGCAATAAAACTTCCCGTTACTGCCAATTTAAATTTCTTAGCCCATTCTTTGATCGTAGGTATTGTTTTTCCATCCATGGTATCGCCTAATTTCTCTACATTCATTGAGAAACCGGTAGTAAACGTTTCAGGTAAAACAGCCAGATCGGTCTTTCCTTTCACCCGGCGAAGGAGTTCACCGTAATATCCGAGGTTTTCATCCCGGTCTTCCCATATAATATGAGATTGAATCATACTTATACGTAAACTATCTGCCATAATTGTATTTTTTAAGGTTGCTAATATTCGTTACATTTCATTGAAATTTTGTGGATGACGTGCTGTCACACCCTTATAGTATCCCTGAATGGTTTTAATATCTTTTTCGGCATCTCCCGTCGGTTGAAAATGTTTCGTTATCCCCACTTCTTTTTTCTTGTAATCGATATATGCCAATAAAATAGGAACATTTGCTTTCACGGCAATAAAATAAAAACCTTTCTTCCATGAATGGGCGGCTTTTCGGGTACCTTCGGGCGTAATGGCTAAATTGAATGTCTGACGTTTGGCAAACTCTTCTGCCATTTGTTCGGTAACAGACGTTTTTTTATCCCTGTCAACCGGTATTCCTCCCATCGAGCGGAATATCAGG
>DAMCDT010000107.1:7544-11099 GCA_032058265.1 Tannerellaceae bacterium | reverse complement strand
ACAAAAAGTTGTTCAGCAATTAATTTACTTAATCGCTGGTATGCCGGATGAGAATTGTAGAGATTTTCTAATTTACTTATCGTATTGAAGAGGACTTATTTCTTAGGTATCATATTTATTTTGGTTTCTCTGTTTTTCTGCTCATCATTATATAATCTTTAAAACTACCGACTTCCCTCCAACCTTGTTTCTTGTAAAGGTTTATTGCGGGGAGGTTGTCTTTGTGCACACCCAGTGATATTTTCGGAATGTTTATTTCCGATGCCGCTTTATAAAGTTCTTCCAGAAGCCGTTCACCAATGCCCATACGCCTGTATCCGGATACGATACCCATTGTCAGTTCAGGAAGGAGATGGCCGACGGCATGTGCATCTGTCGGAAGCATCCTAATCCATGCGGCACCAACGGGTTCTACCTCGATTGTTTCCGCAATAACTCCGATATCCAAACCTGTCGGGAACCCTTCTACATATTGATATGTATCCGGATGGGCAGGAAGGTCACTGAGTGTCATTTCCACTCCGGAAGATACGGCGGCTTCCACTAAAATCCGGTACATAAAAGAGATATCATGCCCCGTTGCCTTTCTGAAAGTGATTTTATCTATACTCATCCGTTCTTTTAAGATACCCTATAATCTCATTTGTTATTAATATTATTTTCTTTTCGATTTGCTCAGTCAGCAAACTCAAGTTATTAAAATCAGGGTTTTCAATTAATATAACTTCAAGTACTGAATATTTGGGCATGGATGTTTGGTATTTATTCCATTCGGTATCCCTCAGTATACTCCAATAATTCTTTTGTATTTTGGAATTTTGTCCTACAAGCCAGAGTTCAAATCGCATTTCCTCATGATTCAGTACAATGCAAAATCGCAATTTCTTCTCTCTTAAATAGCTATCGATGCAATAAAAATAGGTGTAATCAAGATATCCAAGAGAAACATTCCCAAAGGAATATCTCTCGGCCAATGTTCTTGAAAGATGAGATTTTAAACTCATCACGTATCTTATCAATTTTTTATAAGCCTTCTGTATATCTCCTTTCTTAAGTTGCTCTTTGTAGAGAGAAACATAACCGTTTAAATCCTTCATTTTCTTGTTTCTTGGTTTTAGTCGTTAAAGGTAGCAAAACGGACAAAAAAATCATGCAGATAACTTTTTGAAATGATGCAGATGATTTCAAAAAATTATGCAGATGGTTTTAGAAACTCATGCTATTCTTTCACATCCCCCCTTTAACTGTTCCAGCGATTCCGCCATTCCCCTTTCCAAAACCTTATTGAATGTCTTTTTAAATAACCCCACTAAAAACCCCTCCAGACTTTCTTCCACAAATACCTCTGTTTTGCCATTCATATCCTTCAATGTCCAGTTGTGGATAGCATAAGAACCGATAGTTTTTCCCGTCCATCCGAAAGAAGTGAAAGGCTCGACTGTATGGAGAATCGAGTGGAATTTCAAACTTCCCGATTTCCAGTCGAAGCTGGTTCCGGGAACAAGGGGTCCATTGATCTTTGAACAGGATACGGCCGTTTGCCAATCCGGCCAGTGATCGATGTCGGTTAATACCGACCAAACCTTTTCTATTCCCGAGTTGATGATAATTTTGTGGCTACATTTCACGGGGGCTTTGGCATTTATCTTCTTCATTTGCAATTACATTTTAATTTATACACTGCAAAATTAGAGCGAAACACACCCCTTTGCTCTTGATAAAAATCAAGAATTAAACGCCTGTCCTGTTTCTTAACCTGCTTAATGTTTCGGGAGTCATGCCCAACATGGAGGCAATATATTGCAGCGGGACATGATTAAATAATTCCTTGTTGGCATTGAAAAAGTGCAGATACCTCTCTTCCGCACTCATGGAGAGGTGCATCATTACCCGGTCTTCCAGTATGTTGAAGCATTTAGCAATAAATTTGCTCTCCAAATCCTCCCAGTCAGGTATGGCTTCTTTAATTTTGCGGTAGTCGGCTTGTTCAAGCACATATATTTCGCAATCGGTGATGGCTTGCAGACTCCATTTGGCGGGTTGGCGAAATATAAAGCTGGAAATATCTACCACAAAAGAACTTTTTGTGACTATCCATTTAGTGACTTCTTTATTATTGACGCTGGTATATTCCCGGAGTATCCCGGTTTTAACAAATCCCAGTTTGTCGGCATAGCGGCCTTCTTTCTGAAAGAAACTTCCTTTTTCGAGGGCGACCAACTTAAAGAAAGAGTTAATCAGCTTCAATTCTTCAACCGTTCCGCCAAAATATGGCCTGATGTATTTTTCTATTTCAGTCATTTATGGAGTTTAACCGTCAGCATTATTATTTAATACTCACCCTTACCACCTGCTCTGCACGAGGCATATCATTTCCGGAGATACTTATATACGAGGTGATATTATTCCTTTGTAACGCATCAACAGGCGTATTATTTTGTATGATGGAAGAATGCCCTATCATGGCCGCAAATGCTATCTTTTCTCCCGGCCGGGCGTTATAAGAGGTTTCGGATGTCTCTCCGGGTTTGGTGAACGATGAGATTTGATGTACACTCTTCACATCCGGATTATTCTCCATAGCCTTTTTCAGGTTATCCAGGTTTCCTGATTGCGCCCAGTCTTGCATGTCGGTATTCATTTCGTTTGCGATGGTTGCCGCAAGAGGATTCCGTTCGCCTTTATAGACAACGACGATAACCGGCGAAAGGGCTGTGAAAGCACCCGTGTTGGCGGCCAGCTTATCGCCCAAGGGCTGGTTATTGCCCCTTTCGGCCAGGGCGACCAGCTCGGTGCCTGCCTTCTGACCAGCGTCGAAAAGGGGTTTTTCATTTACGGGTTTACCGTCGAAAGCATTGGATACGGCCCATACTCCGGTTGAGAATGGCGTCTGCACCTTTGTGGCATTCGTATTGTTGCGTATGGTGAGTGTGAAGCGCGAAGCGGCAGCGTCATACGCCAGGTTCAGCTTCATCATTTCGCCGGCTGTGGGGTAATCGTACGTTCTGTCCTTACCATTTATTTCCGTCACCTGCCGGTCTTCATCTTCCCGGGGCTGACCTTTTTTATTGCGGCGCGGGTCGTTATTCTTTTTTGTTCCGGCATCCCATAGTTTCACCTGGTCGGAGATGTCGCCCGTAACCGGGTTTCCATTGTCTTCGAATAGCTTGATACCGGGATTCTCGGGCGCGAAGAAAAGGTCCCAGGAGTTTCCGTACATGGTGGCAAACATCAGGGTTTGTCCTTTCATGGCGTTGAAAGTGATTTGTATCTCCTGCCCGGGCATTACTTCGACATTGCTTCCCGCGACCTGAAAGGTACCGCTTTGCGCGTAATCTTTCACTGAACTGTTGTTCTCAAAGGTGATGGTTCTTTTTTCTCCTTCGTTGTTGCATGAAACCAGCAGCGCGCTCAGGGCGGCAAACAGAAGGAGGGGTAATATTCTTTTTTTCATTGTTATGACTTTTCTTTATTGTTGTATAACAATGGCTCAGGGTGGTTTGTTTAGGGGGCTACATGCTGCCAATCTGAAAGTAATATATCCTGTCCCATTAA
>DAMCDT010000107.1:0-7534 GCA_032058265.1 Tannerellaceae bacterium | reverse complement strand
CCAGGGTGGTGGCGGTAACAAGCAGAACGGATGTCCGGAAGGGTCAATCATTACCCGCCAACCTTCATCGTATTGGATTTCGGCCATAGTAGCTCCACACGAAAGAGCATATCTTACTGGCAGGCATTTACATGTTTCTAAAGTGGAAATATACTTTTCCCCTGACAGAGTTGTTACAACAAAATTAAAACTTCCAAATGATGAAACGTTATCTTCTTATCGCTCTCTTGTTTTGCTTTGCCATCAGGCAGAAGCCCAATCCGGGTGGCAGATACGCCTGATGCCACAAGTGGCATTCGGCACACGGAACACCGTACAGCGTCTCAACAATGAGGAGGGTACACGCATATTCCTCAACCACGATTATAACCGGAAACAAAATGCCTCCTTTTCCCCGCGTATAGAGTTGAAATACAACTACAAACGCCATTATGTGATCCTGACAGCGGCTTGGGTGAGCGACAGTTTCGAAGGAGTGGCCAAAGAAGACGTTTTATACGACCGTGTACTTTTTGCCACAGGCAGCCCGATTGAAGCCGATTATAGTTTCAACACCTATCGCCTGGGATATCTTTACCGGCTCGTGGAACGGCCGCGTTTTAACTTAGAACTGGGTGCGACGCTCTTGTTAAGGGATGCCTATATTTCATTGGAAGACCGGGACAAGAAAGCAAAGTTTTCGAATGTCGGCCTTGCCCCGCTGTTATCCTATTATATCGAATGGAAGGCAACCGAACGCCTGAGCCTGCTCTCCTATGGCGATGCTTTCGCCGTGAAAGCCGGCAGGGGTGAAGACGTATTTGCCGGTGCTAAATATCAAATCACTCCCATGATTTCTGCCACAGCCGGTTATCGCTTGCTTGAAGGCGGTTCCGACTCGGACAGGGTTTACACCATGTCGGCTTTTCATTTCCTTTGTATAGGTATTGGTGTTGAGTTTTAGAAAAGAGGAGCGGCATTATCATTCTCAAAAGTGATCGTTATGGTAAACCATATATATAGAGGTTGAGTGTTAGCAATATATAAGTCGTAAAAAAACTATTAGAATATGTATTGGTCCATCGTCATCAAACTCATCATCGGTATGATTGGGGTGCTGCTCTTCCTGCGCATGACCGGCAAAACGCAAATGGCAAACCTCACGGCACTCGACACCGTAAACACCATCGTACTTGAGGCATTGGTGGGTAGCATTATCTATATGCCCGATACCCGCTGAAAGAGGGTTTTACGTGATTGATAAGGAAGGAAATATTATGAATAAAAATAAGGAGGGCGAAGTCAATAAGGTGGATGAGGTGGATAGTATCGTCGGCTAAACGCGCCCTCGGGCAACCTTGCAGAGGAGGTTGCAACCCTGCCCGAGCCTCTGGGTGACCTTGCAGAGGGGATTGCAAGCTTGCCTGGGTGACATTTTGATAGTTCCTTAATGAGAAATCACTTACAAGTCTTTCAAAATATTCATCCCGTTGATAGCTGCCGGAAAACCGGCATAGACAGACATTAGCAGCATTACTTCTTTAATTTCATCAGCGGTCAGTCCGATATTTAATCCTGCGTGGATGTGGAAATCCAGTTGTGAGGGAGCATTTCCCTGCGTTGTTAATGCTGCAATGGTGGCTATCTGGCGGTATCTTTTATCGAAGCTTTCCCGCGAATAAATATCGCCGTAACCGTATTCGATAACGAAGCGCACCAGTTCGGGAGAGAAATTATCGAAGGTTTCTTTCAATAGCCGCTCTTGATTTGCGTCTAATTGGGAAAGATATTCCGAACCTTTTTCGTAGCGTGAAAGACGATCGGTTGTGATGGTTTCTTTTCCCTGCATATCATTTATACCCTCTGCTTTGCGTTCTGTCAAGACTTCTTTCAACGTATTCATGGCGCAGATGGCTTTCGGAAAGCCTACATAAACGGATAGATGCAGTACCAGCTCTTTGACTTCGGTAACGGTACAACCGGAGTTTAACGCTCCGTTGAAATGGACTTTCATTTCGGGGATGGCTCGCTGGGCTATCAGCGAGGCGACGGCAGCCACTTCTTTGGATTTATTGTCAAGCAATGGCAGGCTGTACGCATCTCCGAAGGAATATTCTATAATAAACTGTCCTAAATCGGGGGAGATATCTTTTAATCCGTTGACTACTCTTTCTCCGGCTTCTCCGTCTATTTCCTGTAATTTGCTCCAACCGCGGGTGTAGCGGTCGGAATTGGTTTGATGGGATTGTGATTGCATACTTATTGAATTTATCAGGACTGTTAATACTAAGATATATTTATTCATAATGCGTTATGATTTTGTAGCTGTTTAATTAACAGGTACAAAGGTAGGGTGATGGGCAGGTGTACGGGTAGGACTTTTTATAGCTGTTTTCTGTACTTTTTCAGAAAAGCGGAAGGCAAAAGGTTGGTTTTCTTTTTAAATAAGCGGGTGAAGTAAGACGGATCTTCGAAACCGAGGTTGAAGGCAATTTCGTTGATATTAAACTGCGAATAGATTAGCTGACGTTTGGCTTCGGTTATTTTCAGATCGAGGATATATTGCTTGGCGGAGATTCCGGTGTAGGTTTTTACCAGTGTATTAAATATGTCTTCAGAAAGGTTCATTTTACGGGCATAGTCCTCGACTTTGTGCAAAGTATGGTTCTCGTAAACGAGTTGGCGTAATGCTTGCATTCTATCGTCAGCAAGGTTGCGGTAATTATTGTTTTCTCCGGCTATTCTTTCTGACAAAGCATAGAGATAGGCAATGCCTGATTTGATATATCTGTCGGATAAATTATCCTGCCGCTTAAACTCATCGAGCAGATTATTGAGTATATTCTCCAGTAAATTGTTCTCAGAGGTGATATCTATATAAGGGTAGGAGGTTTCGGTATGTAGTTCGGTGGCAAGTGTGCTGTCGATCATCAATACATAGCCGCGGCTGTTTTCGGAATAATCCCAGTTATGCACTTGCTTGGGGTTTACAAAAAATATCCGGTCTTTCCTGATTTCGTATTCCTGAAAATCTACCACATAAAAGCCGGTTCCTTCGGTGAACCATACCAGCGAATAGAAGGCATGGCGGTGGGGCCACTCGATGTCGGGGTCCTCTGTTCCTTCGAATGTGCCTATGTAATAGGGGATGGTTTCCTGATTGGATTGGAGGATATCGGCTATGGTGTATTCTTTGAGCATTGGGCAAAGGTACAAAGTTTAAAGGCTTGAAAGGTGGTTGAGTTACTCATTTTCCTCATAATAATAGGAATAATCAATTTCTTTCATTGGCAAATAACCGGAAGAAGCGTGCTTTTATTAATACTTTCATAAATTACTTTGCTCTTTAATTAGCTCAAGTAAGAATACCAACTAACTTACGTATCTTCATTTTGTATAGAACAATCTCCGTTTTGTATAGGTATTGACCGCATGTTATCTAGTACATTTGCATAAACAAAAAATTTCAGGTGATGATAAACGAAGAAATAATCAGAATAAATACCGTTCAGGAATGTACAGAGTTGTTAGGCTGCCCACCTGCCAATCATCCGTTAATCAGTGTTTGCCGCCTGTCGGAACTGAAAGCTTGTGTCCCCATTGGTAAACCTGTACAGCTTAATTTGTATTTTATCGTCATAAAAGACGGAACCAACTGCACGGCAAAATACGGTTGGCGCGAATATGATTTCGCCAAAGGCCTGATGAGCTTTTTTGCTCCGGAACAAATACATTTATGGCCTGAACAGGCTGCACAGACTGACTCTTGGGGCTGGATGATGGTATTCCATCCCGATTTTATCCGGAAATATGCTTTGGGAACAAAAATCAGTAAACTGAAATTCTTTTCGTATGAAACCAGCGAGGCTCTGCATATATCCGATGCGGAAAGGGCGCAGACCGAAGCCCTGATGGAGAGTATTGATAATGAATATAAGCGGAGCATCGACGAGCATACGCAGGACATAATCATGTCGCAACTCGATGTATTCCTCAATTATGCCGAACGCTTTTATACCCGCCAGTTCAGAACAAGAAATAGTGTGGAAGCAGATATACTGACCCGTTTTCAATCCATACTCGATACCTATTTCGACAGTGATAGGGAAAGTATCATCACGCCAAAGGAAATTGCAGCCGAATTAGGCATGTCAACCCACTATCTGGGCGACTTGCTTCGCAATCTCACGGGAATGAATACACAGCAGCATATTCATACGTATCTTATTGAAAAAGCAAAGAGCCTCCTGCTCGCAACCAATCTTACCGTCAATGAAATAGCCTTTTCGCTTGGATTTGAATATCCGCAATATTTCAGCCGTTTGTTCAAAAGTAAAACCGGACAAACACCCGTTGAATTTCGTAACATGAATTAATAGATATCAGCATGAAATATATTGGTATGATCGTATTCTTAGTAGTAATACTTGCTTTGGTAGCCGGAGCAATCATTTACATGTCGAACAGATGTGCGTTATTTATTCCGTCCATACCTAAGAAGGCATGGGTATGGGGATTTGTCGCTCTCTTTGTTATAGCTTTTCTTTGTATGACTGCTTTCGCTACCGTGGCGAACCCCATAGGGAAAGCTGTGTTTATTTTCGGAGGAATAGGAATTTCTATATTTATATTCTCCCTGTTATCCGTTGCACTGGTGGATATTGTGAATTTGATTTCTCATTTCAACCCTCACACCCGGAGAATTCTCTCAATAAGTCTGGCAGCATTGCTAACTATTTACGGAATATGGAACGCCTATACCATAAAAGTAAAAGAAATAACGATCCCCATAAAAGGGCTGACACAGGAAATCCGGGCGGTTCATATTACGGATGTTCATTTAGGAAATTTCCGTGGGAAAAGGGAGGCGGATAAAATCGTCGGCAAGATAAAGGAATTGAATCCCGATGTCGTTTTTAATACAGGCGATATGTTCGACAGCAAGGCACACTTTGGTGTGAATGATGATGTTTTAGCAACATTCCGAACATTAAATATGCCTCACTATTTTGTCTATGGCAACCATGACCAGCATGTCGGGGTTGAGGAAGTAATTAAGCAAATGAAAGGTGCAAATGCTACCGTTCTTTTAAACGAGGTGGCATATTTCAAGGAATTGCAGATCATCGGACTCAATAATATGCTTGCTGATCGCAATACTTTCGATATGCACACTGCGGAAGATTCTGAAACAATAGAAGATGTGTTGAACGGGCTGGAGATAAGAGAAAACTATCCAACAATCGTACTACACCACCGTCCGGATGGAGTGAAATATATCCAGGAAAAAGACGCCGGTTTGTTATTGGCAGGCCATACCCATGCAGGGCAGATATTCCCTTTTAACTTCATAGCTAAAATGATGTTTGGTTATAACAAGGGGCTTTATAGCTACGAAACAATGGATATCTATGTATCGGAAGGCAGTGGAACTATTTTCGCCCCTGTGCGTTTAGGAACACGTAGCGAAATAACATTAATAAGGTTAACTCCTGACAAACAGTAACAATAAAAAAATAGATAAAAATGGAAGCAAAAGAAATTGTACGAGCCTATTTTGAAGCAGTAACAGCAGGACGTTTTGAAGATTTGTTCAAATACGAGTCACCAGACTCCACCTACTGGATTTGCGGGGAGAATTCATGGCCGCTCGGCGGGTGGCAGACACCGGAAAGCAGGAATATGACATTCAATATAATACGGGAGCGCTTTCCCAAAGGATTAACTATCACAGTCCGTTCCATAATAGCCGAAGGGAACAACGTTGCCGTACATGTAAACAATCATGCCGTGCGGGTGGACGGACGGATATACAATAATGAAATTGTTACCCTGATGAAGATCGAAAATGGTCTTATCGTCGAATCACAGGAGTTTCTGGATACGATTCACGTGAATGAATTGTTCTTCGGGGAGATGGGTTAATCAAATTATTCGCATCCTGCACATTGTACAATGCCTTCCTCGTCTTTCCTGTCAATTAAAAACAGCATTTCCATTAACGGCAGGAGTTGTCGTCTGATTACTACTTATTCTCTTAGAACTTCGTCGCCGCCATAAGCTACTATTGCAGCGTCTAACATCGTATCATCTTCGAGTCCGGTAAAGTCGTACGACTTCTCGAAAATACCGGCATCACCAAAATCTATTATCCCTACTTTGCAATCATCGGTTAATAGGATATTATTGTAGCCTAAATCACAATAGCAAAAAACGTATTCTGTACCGAGATTGGCGGATTTTTGAGGCAGACTTGTTACGAGTTCTTGAATGGCATCAAGCTCGTTATCATTAAAATACTTTTTTAATGTGCGCTTTTTCTTAAAGAACGATTTTTGAAACCATTCTATTTCACTGCTTTCGTTCGTTGGACTTTCGCCTTTGTAGTCAATCGTGTGAAGCTTTTTCAGGAACAAACCTATTTGCGTACCTACTTCCTTCTTCTGCGCTTCGCTTAAGTTATCTACGGATTCTGCTGTCATTGATTTTCCCTGAACGCCATGGAAACCTGTGTAAGAAGTGTCCTCACCAAGCCATTTAATTACCGGAAGATTTACATTAAATTTATATTCGCTGATAAGTTTTAAAATGCGAAATTCGTGTTCGCATTCTTCCTTATATTTTTTGCCTCTTGGGAATTTAAAACAAATTTACCATCATCAACGATATAGACGCGGCTTGCCCACCCAATTTCATTTAAAACAATACGGTGTTCGTCACCTATTTGGGTTAGCTTTTTAACGATGGCTAATTCTTTGGTCTTATTTATGATACCTGGATCGATTCAATTAATTTTCAAAGACAAAGGTATTTGTTTTATTCCTTTTCTTATAGTATATGGTTATCTTTACCGGAAATTATTTCCTTAGAATTATGGCTGAAGTATTTTACGATATGTCCCATCTATCGACTGATGAACTTCGAGAGCTGTTTACATCCTATCGTAGGCTCGGCTGGATAGATTATGAATATGTTTTTTCGTTAAGTATCATCATTGTTTTCCTCTTTTTCTCCCTGCTCATTATTAAACGTAAAAGAATCGTAAACTCCTTCCCAAACGAATCGAAGAAAACCACTTCTACATTATGTACATCTTCTGATTAACGAGCGGAAATAAAGCCGGAAAGACTTATTATTCAACTCATAGGTATCGTTCGGGAGAAACGTTTCCCCGTCATCCATCCATAACTGACCCTCCCCATCATATTGGAAATAACGCAGATAATACTGCGCATTATCATATTTCCCCTCACGAAGCAATGTACACCGTATTTCAGCTACCTCATTTACTTGCAGCTTTTTCGGCACAGGCAAGTGAGTTGCTTTTTTGAATAAGAGCTTTTTTTAATCTGTCCAGAAATTCTGTTATATTTCCAGGTTTTCGCTTAAGCACTGCTTTTTCCTTTTTATAAATATCACCGAACTCTATATTAAATATTTTTTCAAAGCATTGAGAAAAATCACTAAAGAATATCTCTTTCCGGTCCATACGGTATACTCCGTTCTTAATATCAAAAATACCAGAGACAATCTCCATAATATCTACCAGTTTAAT
>DAMCDT010000106.1:0-11197 GCA_032058265.1 Tannerellaceae bacterium | reverse complement strand
GCGGTTGTCCTCGTTTGGCTGAAACTTGCTTTTTTATCAGACTTTTATTTTAAAAAAAATATCAAAAAATTTGTTTATTAATAAATTAAAAGTATATTTACGTGGAAATAATTTGAGTCTGACACTAATGATATTAATTAACCATGAAAAGACTAGTATTTCAAGGATTATTAACCTTAGTAATGATAGGGCTTTTTACTGCCTGTCCTTTTCGTTATCATGAGCGGGATACAATCTCCTATGATTTAGATTTTAGTTTTCAGGACGTTGATGGAAATGATTTGGTAAGAGGGATTGGATTGGAGAAATGGTGGCCTGAGCTTTCCGAAGAGGAGAATGCTTCGGAAGGTACTGTTAAGGATATTTTCTATCGTTTGAGAATTTTTGTTTCTGAATCATGTGAGGAAAAGACGGCCTCAAAAGGCTATACTTCCGTCCTGAAGATGAGCAGGCACAAGGAATACTGGTATTTAAGCACCGGTAGCGCTAAAAATGCGGAGATTTGTCCCAATGAAGAAATTGTTACCTATAAACTTAGATGTTCTTATTTGTTTGGTGATGAGGGGAGTCATGAAATTGTATCTTATTGGGATATTCCAAAGATAAAAAATCATTATGCGATCGCTACATGCTACCGCGTCGAGTTTGAAGGAAAAGTTTACACCCCGGTAATACCTCCCGAAGGCTATCCCTCAAGAGTTGTCATCATTCTGGAAGATAGGGAAAAGGATGAGTAATCGATAAATCAGGCTGAAGGTAAGCAGAAGGCGTTACCTTCAGCCATTATACGTCTGAAATAAATCCGGACGTTTGCTTTTTAATTTGCCGTATCCTATTCAGTGGAGGATTACTTCAATTCGATGATTCGTTTACGCCACTCGTTTTCGACGTTCAACAATTCTTTTTCTGCTTCCAGTCGTTTTTGGCGGCCGTCTTGTTGAATGGCTATCACATCGTCGATAGTTGAGAAAAGGTCGGAGTTGATTTTGTGGAGTGTATCCAGATCGACGATGCTCCGTTCGTTCTCTTTGGCGATTTGTACGGTGGTAGTACGCAGCATTTCGCTGTTGCGTTTGAGCATTTGATTGGTGGCGTCGTTGACTGCTTTCTGTGCGTCGAGGGCTTGTTGCGAATGAACCAACCCAAGCGCGAGCACCATCTGGTTACGCCATAAAGGCAGGGTGTTGACAATGCTTGATTGAATCTTATCCATCAATACGGCGCTGTTATTCTGTACCATACGTATCTGTGGAGCCAGTTGCAGTGAAATCATCCGGCTGATCTTCAAATCATGCAGTTTTTTCTCAAAATAATGAAGTTGTTGTTTATCCTGTTCGGAAAGGTTTTCCTTTTGCAATTCAGCGACTTTCTCTTCTCCCGCATAGATATATAAGGATAACTCTTTGAAATATTGTTCGTTCTGTTCGAACAGTTTATCGAACAGGTGGATATCTTTTAATAATGTCTGGTAATGTTTTTCTAACTGGCGTTCTACCTGTACGACGTTCTTCTCTACTTTTGTAAATTGTGCTTTGATATGAAGAACCTTTTTCTTCAGGCTTCTGAAGAAGCCCATTATACCCCCCTGGTTAATGGATTTATCAAATGTTTTCAGTTCGCTCGCCAGGCCGGACAGTAAATTACCGACTTCGCCGATGTCTTTATTCTTAATTTGTGTCAATACCGTTTCGGAAAATGACACCATTTTGTTTTGCGAAGCTGCTCCATATTGTATAACGAAGCTCTTGTTATTGATATCTATCTTCGATTTGTATTCGGCAATCTTATTTTCATCTTCCGGGGTTAACGTCAGTCTTTCTTCTGTCATTTGGGTGGTTACCAATTTGTTCTCCATAATAAATTATGTTTATTCGTTTATTAATCCTCTGTTTTTCAGGCTCTGCATATAAGCCATCGACTCCGCGTCGATATCGAGCATATCCGTTTCAAACATATTTGCCAGTTCCTGTTCAAAGGCTTTATGAGTAAGTTCGATAGCATTTACAATGCGTTCGCGTGAGGCTATGATCTCGGCAGAATCCAGCTCTGATACTTCAATCGCTTTAAGCTGTTTCAAAAGTTTGGTGACGGTATCCGCATGACGGAGGAAGAATACTTCTCCGGCAGTATGGTCTTTTTCCTGTATGATAAGGGCGATCTTACTCATACGGTTCAAGCGCGTCTTTATGGAAACATCTTTAATTTCTTTTTCCCAGTATTTAAGTTCGGCAGACAGCGTTTTCCGCTCCAGTATATCGATTTGCGCCTCCAGTAAATTGATCAAAGGCTTCATCTGGCTGTTTGGTATAAAGTCTATGTTCAGTTTATCGTTATTGAGCAGGATATGCATTACACTATACTGCGGGCCGCTTTGATAACTCATCTCATTGATCTGTCCGTATGGGAAAGACCGGGCGTTCTTTTGTTTGCTGATGAACAATAACCGTTTTTCTGTTGCCATCAATGTTCCGGCCTCATTGTTAAAAGAGGCGGAAACGGCCTTTAGAATGTTTTCGTCGTCTATTAATATGCGGGATAGTTCTTCAACTATCTCTGAGGGAAGAAGTATATTCTTTGATTGCTTTTCAATCTTCTTGATTTTCTTTTGCCTTATCTCTTCTTCCGGTTCAAAAGCGGTATCTCTTTCGTCGGTGATCTTGATTTCATCAAACAACTGCTTCTTGTCAGCTTCCGGATTTTGTCGTAATATATTAAGGATATTAAGAAAATCTCGGATCACTTCGCGCGGTGTAAGAAATTCAGATGCTCCCGGCTTATTATAAATCTCTTCCATAAACGTATGGATATCTTTATCGGAAAAATCTATACCGGTGTTGTAATTGAAATTGAATATTTCCCTGAGGTTGTGGAGCAATACAAATATTTCGTTATGGCTCAACGGCATCAGCCGTATTACCGGTTGGGAATAATCCCGGAGCTGTTGAGTTTCGTATTTGTTTACTTTCAGGCGGGTCTTTAAAGCATCATAACTGTAAAACCCTTTATTACTATCTTCAAGCGTTTCGGTAGTTCCTGCAATATTGAAGAAGATATGTTCCACTTTTCCCTGGAAACAATCATTAAATATACTTAACAGCTTCTCATAATTACGCTGGCGCATTCCCGGATTGGCGATCTTGTACAGGTTAACGGCTTCATCCATATTTATAACCAGGCCGCTGTAACCGATACTGACGAACAACCGGCAAAAGTTTTTAAGCATATCATAATAATTTCGGTCGTTGACAATTTCGCTGACTCCTAAGTCATTCCGGGCTTCGGTCTTTGTAGAGTATTCTCCTTTCAACCAACGAAGGGCATTTTTACGTATTTCATCATTGTTTGTAATAAAGCCTTCGTAGTATTTGTTGATAGCCAGTCCGAAATCGAAACCGCCTGTTTCTGTAATTTCATTGACTGTCTTCATGATCCCGTTCTGGATCAAGGTAATATATTGCGGATTCCGTATTTCTAAAAGAGGAATATTGTTTTCGGTAGCAGTTTGCATGATTACCTGTTCTATCCACTTTTCCAGCAGGATATGTAGCGCTCCGCCCTCCGGTTTGGTTTGGATCGCTATGTTATCCATCAGAGCGGCGTACAAAGCCTGCCCTTTTCCATCGTTCGAGTAAAGGCGGATATGAGGCGTAAAGTCGGCGTTAGTTACAACAAATTTCTGCTTCAATGCCACCGTTGTTAATAAATGAATCATAAAAGATTTACCTGAACCATATCCACCGACCCAGAACTTCATCATACTGTGGCCGTTCTTTATTTCTGTCAATACGTTCAATACCATTTCCACTTCGCTTGAACGACCGACTGTAATATGCTGCACACCTATTTTAGGTACAACCCCACTGATTAATGAATTAATTATTGCTGTTGCTTCCTTTGGTTTAACTTTGGGCTTCATTATCCTTTTATCTGATGGAAATAGGTTTCATTTAATATATATTCATCATCATCTTCTTCAATCAGCACATCATCTAATTCATCGTAGTATGTTTCATTAATACTTTCAATGAATTGACTTCTGAAAATTCCTTTCGTCCGTGCAAAGATATCAACTTCTTCTTTATTGAGTTTATATGAACAGTTTATAAAAAGACGGAATAACTCTTCTTTATTATCTACGGGAGTGTTTTGTATTTCAATTACCGGTGTTTTCTCCGGCGCTTGTGGGATAGTTGCAGGTTCATCATCAGCCAGTACTTCGCTTAATATACCGGCTATTTTTGTTTGTTTACCTGCCGCTTCTTTAATGGCCGAAATATCAAGATCGATCTTTTTGCGCTGGGATATTCCTAATTGGTCTAGCTGTTTGAGCGCTGCCTTCAGGTTTTTGTTTTGCAAAAGCCGGGTACATATAAGTTTGAATTGCCCTTCTTCTTTTGAATTCTTAAAAAGAATGGCATTGTTACGTTTACTTATCTTTTTGTATTTAAACGTTTCCGACATCGTCTTTACATTCAGGTAATGCAGGTAAAAGCGCAAAGCATAAGATTTATCTTTCTGAATTAGGAATTGATGCGCCTGAAAATAGATGTCCCTTTCTACCGTAACACGCTTGTCGTTCATTGTTGCTAACTGACAAACACCGGTATAAAACTGTTCCGTATTTTCAGTGTCGTAGTTATTTATCAAGTGCGAGTAGCGTATCTTCCAGGCATCACCATTTCTATAATAAAAAGCTCTGTCATCTTGTCCCGTAAATTGATATACATGTATCCGGGCTTGCCTTTCAATAAATTGCCATAAGTCGGGATCGTTTAATTTTTTGACCGCTTCGTTGTGTTCTTCGGCGATATGATCAAAAGGAGGATAGTCATAGATTCCGGCAACTGCAAATTTACAAGCTTGAAGAACAGGCTCTCTATATTCTGATTTCTCCATCCAACTTTTCTCTTTTACCAATAATCTCTTGACAATAAGATATAGGACAATGGTTTCGTTCTTTATAAAATCATTGGAAAAATACGAGTGTTCTTTTAATTTGTTAGCTTCGTAAAATTCATCTTTAGTGACCTTAAATTGAAGATGGAATATGTATTCCTGTGGCTTTAATCGTCTTTGATCCGTTTTAAAACTTAAGAAAATTACAGCTCCGATGACTATAAACAGGAATAGAAACTCCATACTTTCAGCAATTATTTTACTTTAATCAATAATTGGCGGTTGTTTTTATCAGCCCATTCAGTCATTAACGTACGAAAAGAAGTATAATCAGCCGGAGTGATTAATTGCTTCTTTAGTTCCAATGAACGGTTTACTTCAACTATATTACCGTTTTGTTTAATGGAAAGAGAGGCTTTTCCTATGGCATTGTCTATCGTCTTGTTCTTCTCCGGTGAGGCTAATTCTATATTACCGGCTAATTCAATAAGGTAGCGGTAGCTTTCATTTGCCTTGTTTGAGAGCAATAAATTTACTTTCCTGTTACTATTGCATCTGCTATAAGCTGCATGCGACAAACTAATGGGTGAGTCCGGAAGAGAAAGGATTAGATACCCGTTGTTGTTTTTCAACGGTAGGGTTGTTTTTTCTTTGGCGGGAGAATTTCCTACATAAGGAATAAAAGCTGATCCTGTTGTACCTTTTGTCGTGATCTCAGCCTGTCCGGGAGTCAGGCTAATAGCATAATCGTATTCAATCGTGGCATCAGGCGACTGGATGTTTACTGCCTGTCCGGGAGTTGTTACGCTTAAAGATGTCAGGTAATCACCATACCATCCGCCATCCGCCATAGTCTTCTGTTTGGAGGATAGTAGATATTGTTTGCCGTCAGCGTATGCCGTAACAAAAAGGTCGTTGATAGCGCTTAATCCGCAGCTGTTTATATCAGCGTTCTTAAGGAAAGAAGCTGTCACTTCAGCCTTTATTCCTGCGGCATTAAGTAATCCGGCTAAGAGGTTTACTTTCTCCGCTTCCGTACCGTAAGCCGTCTTTATCACGTCGTCTGTCGAACGGATTCTAAAACCTGTCTCTTGAAGTGTCAGGCGACTGTTAGCGATATGGTCTGTTACGTGTGTCAGGATAGCTTGTAACTTCTCCGTTTCGGAAGATTTACCCTCTGTTATTGTTTCCGACAATGATAACAAAGGCATATTATTGGACGGAACCAACTGTTTATTGAATACTTTCAGCGCATCGTTTACAGAAGGATAAGTAGATACCAGCAACATGATTTTATCTCCGCCCATTGCCGTAACCTGTGGCGCCATAGAAGCTGCCGGAAGATTACGGATATTCCAGGAAACCTGCTGCTTCCCATTTTCCTTTTTTGCCGTCGGTTTCGCATCTGAATTAACCAATGAATAAAAGAAAGGCTTGATTTCCGGTACGGAAACAGTTATCGTATAATTTTTTACAGGAGACGTTTGTTCAATCGCATCGCAAATATCCAATTCAGCCAGGTAGCCCGGTTTTGAAATAATGGAATATTCCAGGTAGATGGTCGCACCCAATTCAAGGCCGGTATGTACGACAACCATTTCTTTTAAATGGTTATATGCCGGAGCGTCCGCAGCCTGCCGGGGAAGCACTTCTACAAAAGCATTTTCCGGCGTCTTTATTATGGTCCCGTCTTTTTGTTTGGTATAAGAAGTATGTATCTTCAGTTCCTGGAATTTGGGGTTATAAACGATAAAGCTTTCACCATACGTCCGGTTCATGGCGGTATGGGTAAATAAAGTGAGTTCCATTTCATAACGAAATTCCTGGCTGCCATCCTCATTCAATGTATATGATTTCGATAGTTTGCCATATTCAGCTTCCGAAGCGGCGTACAACGATAGGGTAGAGGCTATGAATAAAAAAGCAATGCTATATATAATTCTTTTCATAAAACTGTATTTAAATGATAAATGATCAATAATTAATGATTAACGGGAAGATGATTAATCGTTAATCGTTAATCATTAATCGTTAAAACGATGTAATTGTTAAAGCTTTTGTGGGCGTTTACGGCTTCGCTGAAACCGTTCCAGTCGGAAGGTTCATATACCCGTTTTTTCAGGGCAAGCCGTTGATGCAGTTTAATACTGTTACCTTCTTGTTGAAGGGAGCCTTCAAAATCAGCGGGGATGCTGTTCTTTGTCTCATTCCGGGCTGCCGTTGCCATCTTGTAACCCTTGGGTAATTGGATTGTTTCCTTTAACTCTATCAAGCGGGAACAGGCATCTTTAAATCCGTACTCCCTCTTTTCCAGATCTGTATTGATACGAAGGTGTGATTGTACGGCAGTATACAGGTTATTCATCACCATCGGTTTGAAAAGCATTTCCTGCTTTCCGGGAATGGCATAATCCGGTATCTCGTATTTAAAGGTTATTTTGATGGGCGCTGCCAGATAATCTTTCGGATTTTTACCGTAATCTACACTGATCATTTTCGCTTTTGGTGAAACGGCGAGCAATTGTTGCTCCATTGTGTTCTGCCATTCCGATTGCCAGCCTTGTGTAAATATGCGGCGGATATTACTATCCGATTGCCCTTCGGCGGTAATGGTGAATTGTCCGTATAGTGTTCCTTTCTCGTCGAGGCGGTTGTTTGCCATAATACGTACGTAATGGTTTTCAGGGGCCGAAACAGGAGTCAGGCATATATCCGATCCTTCCGGAATACCGGGCAGGTAATTTTGTTGTTGTTCAGCGCTGCTCCACAATTCGCGTACGAACGGGACCCAGGTCGGGTCGAGCGGCATATATGTTCCATTTGATAGTTTGACAACGGCAACACAATGATTGAAATGGTCGGCAGGGATACTTTCCACACGGCTGCCTGCCATCGTCATCGCCGGATATGCTTGAAACCCGGCCATACGCAAGAAAGATATCAACGTTCCGGCTATATCTTTACAAACGCCGCAACGATCGGTATAATTCATCTTTGTGTTATGTAAGGTGTAGCCCTCGCCTTCGCCCATCGATATACCTGAATAGCGTATATTATCGGCTACCCAGTGGGTGAGGACGGATATCTTTTCCATTTCCGTTTTCTTTCCTTTGATAAGTTCGTCTACTTTCTTCTGGGCTTCAGGGAGTGGAGCGAAGCTGTCATAATCTTCATTTACTTTATGGAACCAAAGCGATTTGTCTTCCCACTTAGGTGTTGACGACATAAATAGCTTAGGAGCCGCATCAAACAAGTCTACCATATTAGGCTCGCGTTTAAATGGAAGCGCATCTTCTACTGCAAAAGTATATGCTTTCATATCGTTTTCATACCGCATCGAAGAGGAACATTCTCCCTGGTAGAACTGGAATTGTAATTCTTTCTCCATCGGAACAGATACTTTGTATACTTTACGCAAGGTCGGTTCGCTTACCCAAAACGGGACAATATCGTAGAACTGTCCGCGCATCGGAGGTATAAACCTGGAATCATCATCATTTAGACTGGATAACAGGGCGTATGTAAATCCTTTTTTGTCAATCTCATATTCTACAATGTCACCGGGTTCGAGCCAGCCGATTTCGAGCATGATCTGGCGGGCTCCCCAAAAGATTGCACGCGCCGGAGCGGCATAGTCGCAGGCGGCAGTTACGTCGAGGTTTACAACGTCGCCGTTTGCCCGGTAAATGGTAGTCTTATGAAATTTGGCAAACGCAGTCAACGGATCATAATCATATTTGATAATCCGGTTGTTTACCGCACCTTTTGGTGTCTGTACTTTAAATACTTTGTAAATAGTAAAAGAACCACTTCCGGTAGGTTGTACCGTTACGGAAGTACTATCCAACAGTGTTACCGAATCGTATCCCTTGTAAGCTTCCAGTTTTTCAAGCGTCGGGTCCTGGGGGAAAAGGCAAACTTCGCCGTTTTGTCCCCATGATATGGTAACTGACAGGATGACTGCGAGCAATAATGATAAGTTTCTCATTATGTATTTTTATTATAATTTAGATTAAGACGCTAAGGTACATTTTTTTCCTGGTTTATGAACGTGTATAAAAGATGTACGTCGTTTTAAAATGTTATTTGGATCATTTTTGAAACGACGTACATCTTTTGAAATTATTTAGCCATCCATTTTAAGAGGGCATTATTTATCTTCCAGATTCCGTAGATACTCGTATTTTTTTTGTTTTTCTTTCCACCGCTCCAGAGCGTACTGTTGCATGTCTGTGACGGTATCCCTTTCGTCGGTTATTTCAAGTCCGAGTAAGTTTTCGATAATGTCTTCCATTGTCACGACACCGCTCATGCCTCCGTATTCGTCGATCACTGCGGCAATGTGTTCCTTCTTGTCAAGCAGTATTTGCCATGCTTTCAGTAGAGTAGACGATTCGGCGATATAAACAATGTCTCTTTTTATATCTTTAAGTACTAAATCAAACTGGTCTTCTGCCAATTTTTCAAAAACAAACGCCCGTAAAACATATCCGGTGACGTCTTCCCGGGTTTCTTTATATAAGGGAATACGGGAAAAGTGCAGGAAATCTTTATTTTTTTGAAACTCTCCCAGCGTCATTTCTTCATTGGCAGCTACCACAACGGTGCGGGGAGTCATGATCTCCGTTACCTTAACATTTTCAAGTTTTATAAGATTCTGGATAATATTATTCTCATTTTCCTTGAAAATACCTTCCTGTGTTCCGATATTGGCCAGCGCTGAAATTTCCTCGCGGCTGGTCGTTTGCTCTATTCCTTTCCTTGAAAGAAGTTTGGTAAGATAGCCGGATATTATAACCAACGGATAGGTTATAAAAACCATTCCTTTAATGATTTTAGCGGAGATACCCACTAATTGTTTGTAGTAATTTGTTCCTAAGACTTTAGGTATGATCTCTGAAAAAACAAGGATCAGAATGGTCAAAACTGCTGAAACAACTCCAAAATAGGCTTCACCAAAAACCTTTGTTGCCTGTGCGCCGACTCCGGCTGCACCTACGGTATGTGAGATGGTGTTGAGAGTAAGGATAGCCGATATAGGCTTGTCAATATCTAACTTAAGCTTGATCATGTCAATTGCTGACTTATCTCCGTTCTCCGCTTTAGCACGCAAATAAGAAGCGGGTACGGAGAGAAGGACAGATTCCATAACTGAACAGATAAAAGAGATAAGAAGAGCAAGTAATAAGTAGACGAAAAGAAGGATCATTTTTTATTATGTTTTTTCAAATATGTTGGATGATGTATCTCATTGAGGGCAAATATACTATTTTATGAACAAATACCAATGGCTAATGCTTTGCATGCCTGCCGGTCGATCTTACCATTACCGGTAAGCGGGATGTGATTGACTTTACGGATGTATTTAGGTTGCTCGTATTTCGGTAGTTGTTGTAATACTTTAGGATCGATCTCTTTTTCTGTAAGGAGAACGATCACTTCTCCGAATTTAGGGTCGGGAATAGAGGTTATCGCGAAAGAAACATCAGGGATAACCACACGTATCTTATCTTCCAACAGCTCCGTTTGGACTTTTATTCCTCCGCTGTTTATGATGTTGTCCTTTCGCCCGAGGATGCGGAAACTGCCATCCGGAAATATTTCGGCTACATCGTTTGTTGTTAACACATTGTCGCAAATCAGCGGTGCGTTTACCACAAGCGTTTTATCCCTTGAAAGTGAGATGCCGACGGATGAAAAAGGCATATAACGGGGTGATGCTTCCGGGCCGTTCAGGCGGCGTAATGCAATATGTGACAAGGTTTCCGTCATGCCATACGTGGAATAAACGGCGTTTGGTAGTAACCTGATCTCTTTTTCTAAAACAGGATCGATAGCTCCGCCGCCAATGATCAGTTTTTTGATGGCTATCAGCTTTTTTTTCTCTTCCGGAACCTGCAAAGAGTTATAGACTTGCAACGGGATCATCGCGGCAAAATCCAAAGGGGCGTCTATATCTTTCAAAGGATGGCCCGAAGGTTCGCGGACGATGAGGTTCAGTTTGCAGGTAAGCGCCCTTACCACCATCATTTTAGCTCCGATATATTGCAGCGGCATGCACAAAAGGGCAGTATCTCCTTCCTTCAATTTCAGAAACGAACAGGTCTGAATAGCGCTTTGCCTCATTTGTTCTTTTTTGACAAGTAAGCGCTTTGGCGTTCCGGTTGAACCGGATGTCTGCACTTGTATGGCCGGGGAAGGAGAGAACCAGCCCGATAAAAAAAGCAGACCCCCCAACCCCCTAAAGGGGGGGCTAACATCGTCGCAGGAAGCCCCCCCTTTAGGGGGTTGGGGGGTCTGC